>CAZCSZ010000259.1:0-2236 GCA_964501305.1 uncultured Ruminococcus sp. | reverse complement strand
CTGAACGCTTATTGAAATACACATTGTATCAAAATAAGCGTTCAGTTATGGTGGAAGTTGATGTTTTAAATCCGAACCCACCCTATTCGGATTATACTCTAATGGTGGAAGCGGCGGGAGTCGAACCCGCGTCCGAAAACCTCTTAACATAACTTTCTACGGGTGTATAGCATCATTTAAATTCCCGCATTAAGCTTCGGTGCTCAAAATCTTAATTCGGTAGACTTTTAATTCGTGACAGCTTCAAAGTCTAAAAGGCTGTTCATGTTCGCCGTTAATTTGACGCCACAGTCGGAGCCACGGCATTCTCCGAGGTGACGGGCCGCGCTTTTGGCGGCATCACAGCGTTACGCTGCTGCTAATTCTGTATTGTTAGCGTTTAAATTTAATTGAGGCTTATTAAAGAGCTTCCTCAGGCTCTACCCGCTTATCATGCTTTAAAATCCCCGTCGAAACCATTACGCCCCCGTAATTATTTCAAAAGGCACAGACACATTATGAATATCTTGTGCTCCTTTCAATTTCCCGTTTTGCCGACTTTTCGGCATCGGCGTTTCGCTTGTCGTAAAGCTTCTTTCCTTTACACAAACCGACTTCAACCTTGACAAGTGAACCGCTGAAATAAAGCGAAAGAGGAATTAGAGTGTAACTGTCCCTGGAAACGCAATTAAACAGCTTCAATATTTCCTTTTTGTGCATCAAGAGCTTTTTCTCCCTCAAGGGGTCTTTGTTGAAAATGTTCCCTTTCTCATACGGACTTATATGAATTCCGTATGCAAAAAGTTCGCCTTTGACAACCTGACAGTACGAATCTTTGAGATTTACATTCCCCTGCCGAAGACTCTTGATTTCCGTTCCGTAAAGAGAAATACCCGCTTCAAATGTATCTTCAACAAAATAGTCATGGTATGCTTTCCTGTTCTTGACTATAATTTTCTTCTCCGATTTTCTGTCCGCCACGGAAATTCTCCTTTCCGAATGTATTCCTTCGGTTTTGCCGTACATATAGTATACTATATTTTTACCGCCATTTCAATAGGAAAAGTCCAAATAATTGTGACTGAATTCGCCGATTGTCAAATAAAAGCTTTTAATAATGCGTTTTTTTGTTCACTTGCACGATTGACAAAATCCGCTTCAGGTGATAGTATAATAGAGAATAGATAGAAGGAGATTGTTTAAAATGCTTTATATTATCGATACAGCTCACGTTGAAGAAATCAGAAGGTGTGTTGAAATATATCCCGTTGCAGGCGTAACCACAAACCCGACGATTATTTCAAAAGAACACACGGAATTCGGGCCGCTTATTAAAACCATCCGCGATATCATCGGCCCCGACAAAATGCTTCATATCCAGACAACCTCGCCAACTTGCGAGAATATAGTCAAAGAAGCAATGGCTCTTCAGTCTTACGTTGGCGGAGATTTCTATATCAAAATTCCCGTATCCACCGAAGGCCTTAAGGCTACCAAAATACTTAAAAAGAACGGCGTAAAAGTCACAATGACCGCTATATTCACTCAGCAGCAGGCTCTTATTTCAGCCCTCGCAGGCGCCGACTTCGTCGCTCCCTATATCAACAGACTTGACAACATCGTTTCCGACGGTGTTCACGTTGTCGGAGAAATAGTCGATATTTACAAGAAATACGATATCAAAACCAAAGTCCTTGCGGCAAGCTTCAAAAACGTTGAACAGGTTCACAAGGCAGCTCTTGTGGGTAGTCATGCGGTTACTATCAACCCCGAGCTCTTCGAGAAACTTATTTACCACCCGCTTACATACTACGCAATCGATGACTTCTCAAAAGACTGGGAGAGCGTTTACGGAGCAGCAAAGGTTCTCGACCTTCTCGACTGACCTATATAAACAAAATTCAACCGTTATAAAGACGGGCTATATTTAAAAAGTGATGAGACGAATATGCCTCATCACTTTTCTTTTATAATCAAACTACTATTCGTCGCCAACTTCGGCTTGCCCCTGCTGAAACACTGTTATTCCGTTAACTGCATTTTGAATTGCGGTAACTCGTCGGCGTTTTTTCAGCACACGCATATCTCAAGTTGGTATTACTCAAATCTGTATTTCCGTCCTCGGTATCGGATATCTTTAAACGTTTTCGTACCCGAATCGAATTTCGAATCGATAAGCTCCGCAAGTTCGACGTGACTCTTGACAGTCGAATATCATACGCCGTCAACCCATAACCTCGGTAATATTGTACGGCGT
>CAZCSZ010000258.1:0-2303 GCA_964501305.1 uncultured Ruminococcus sp. | reverse complement strand
CTTCGGAAAGCTGAGGATTAACTACAACCAGAGTTTCGTAAGAGTTGTTAAGCTTATCCATGATTTTACCTCCCTATGGACTTTCGGCCGTCGCCTTGAATTTTGTATTTTCGACGGCAGAGAGACGGGCATGCCCGTTCACCGTAATATAATATCACAAAACCTTCCCCGTGTCAAGCATTTATTTAATATATTATAAGCTTTTTCGGGAAAATCGTCGAAGATACCGAAAAATTCGGCAACATCACGGCAATAACCATTCATTAAAGACAGGAGTCAGGGCATCGGGAGATGCTTCTCTCACAACATATTCGTGGCAACCGCCCTCTTCAAGCGTCATTTCGCCCTTCGTTCCGTACGGTTTCACCGTAAAGCCTTTTTTAAGTGAGAAATAGCCCGAAGAAGTGCCGAACAAAGAATAGTGCATAACACCGAGATCCCAACTGTTATGGTTGCAATCGTCCGGTTTCCACGTCTCGTAAATCTGTCTCAGAATGTAGTTTTCGTGTTCGGACCGTTTCATGACACTGCCGGAATACACTATTCCGCAAACTTCCGCTCCGACGAACGTTATCGGGAATCCCGCAAGGTATTTGTTAACCGCAAGGTCGACAGCTTCGGGATCACAAAGGAAATTGTTTTCGCTGCGTCCGCTCGGGAAATTGCCGCCTCCGCAAACATAATGGTCAACTTTATCTCGAAACAACGTACATCCGTCAAGCGAGCTTATACTGTCGCCTTCTGTTTGGAACAGAGCAAGCAAGTCGGTAAGTGCACCCGTGCTGATAAATGTCAGCTGTCCCTTGCTCTCAGCAAGTTTTTTTCTAAAAAGCACACAGTTCGATTCAAAAGTCGGAAATGCTTTTCCGCGTTCGCTGTAATACCGAACGGCAGGCTTGTATGACGAACGCCACCATACCCAACTTTTCAGAGTGTCACGTTCGGTATTAACTCCGATATCTATATCGTTCACACCGAAGTACTCGCATATTTCCTTAATACAGTACGATGCATAAGGATTAAATACGCAGCTTGTAATTGCAAGCACCTTGCAATAGCCGTCACGGTGCGCTTTTATCAGCATGGCGGCGGCACCTCCGTCGTCAACGTCGCTTCCGAGGTCATGGTCGTAAATAATTTCTTTGAGAAACAGCTTGACGGCAATATCTCTCTCTTCATCGCCGATTTTGACCGAAAGCGTACCGCAAGACACGAAATCGGATTCGTATGTTTTTTTGAGAGTATCAAAACCGCCGCATATTTCAACATCGGTACATTCGGCGCCGGATTTTTCCACTGCCGACCGTATTCTTTTTTTGAGCACTTCTTCGGTAAGCCTATCGGGTGTCCCGCAGCTTATGCAAAGCACACCGTTTTCCCGATATTCCGAAGAAAAAATATCCGAGGATAAATTATCGAACATTGTAAACCTCCGAGATGAATTCCGTATTTTCTATAATATTTATACCATCAAATCGCCGATTTGTCAATAAAGCGACCGCCGATTTTATAAATATACGCCGATATACGGTAATCGGGAATAAAATTCAATAATTTATCTCTCACTTTCGCCCCGTTTTTGTGAATTCATATGAAATTTAAAAAAATATTAAAATGCTCTTGTAAGCTCGAACGTTTTAGTATATAATATACACTGATGGGGTACGGCTCTTCTGTGTCCGATGTCCCGTAAACAAGTTTCCAAATTAAATTCAAATATTCGGAGGAAAAATCATGTCAGTAAAAGTTGCTATTAACGGTTTCGGTCGTATCGGCCGTCTCGCATTCCGTCAGATGTTCGGCGCAGAAGGTTATGAAGTTGTTGCAATCAATGACCTCACAAAGCCCTCAATGCTCGCAAATCTTCTCAAGTACGATACCGCTCAAGGCGGTTACTGCGGCAAAATCGGTGAAAATCTTCACACAGTATGCGCAGATGACGAAGCGGGAACACTTACTGTTGACGGTAAGACCCTCACAATTTACAAAGAAGCAGATGCCAACAATCTCCCTTGGGGTGAAATCGGCGTCGACGTAGTTCTCGAATGCACAGGTTTCTACTGCTCCAAGGACAAATCAATGGCTCATATCAATGCAGGTGCGAAGAAAGTTGTTATTTCCGCCCCCGCAGGTAACGACCTCAAAACTATCGTTTTCAGCGTAAACGAAAATACTCTTACAGCTGATGACCAAATCATTTCCGCAGCTTCCTGCACAACAAACTGCCTCGCTCCTATGGCTAATGCACTCAACAAATACGCCCCCATTCAGAGCGGTATCATGTCCACAATCCACGCTTACAC
>CAZCSZ010000257.1:0-2307 GCA_964501305.1 uncultured Ruminococcus sp. | reverse complement strand
CAGCATCAACATTGAACCGACAATCGAACTCGAAAACACCGATATGATTATGAGACTTTTGATGAAAGAACCTTATATATCTATCCTGCCCGAGTTCTCCGTCAGAAAATATCTGAAGAGCGGTAAACTTGTCAAGCTTGACGTAGGTAATTGCGAGATGCACCAATATTCACAACTTGCGTACTTAAAGGGTAAGGCGGTATCCCCCCATATGCAGTGCTTTATCGACACAATTCTCGAACAATGCTGATTATGAAAAATAAACCAAGCGGTCCCAATGATATGCGCTCCAAAAGTCAAATGCTTTTGTGTGTATATCGTTGGGACCGCTGTTATTATTATACTTTTGCTTTTTTCAAACGTTTAGCACGCCTTTTCGGTGTCCGAAATCCGTTCTCCAACCTCTCATATGTCACTCCCTCTCTTATCTGAGAAGTCAAAAGAGGGGCAATACATATAATTACGAAAAATCTCGCACACAGAATATCGGGAATAAAATTCGATGCGGCGACAGTGTAAAGCACCGCCCAGAAATCCGCGCTGAGTTTTTTTCGGTGGGCACACAGAAGCGGGTACGCAACCACAAGGAGCATAAGTATGCCCATAGGTATACCGCCGAAACACGTCCAACGGAGAAAAGTATTATGCGGTACCATAATGGTATTCTCCATTGAATACGCAAGCTCAATATCGTCAAGCCCGATGCCAAGCGGACTTTTTTTAATCAAATTAATCGCATCGGCGTAATTCTCAAACCGTCCGTTATCGTCAAGCAACTGACTGAACGAATCAACAGGTCTTGAAATAAGAAGGAAATAAAGCATTACGGCAACAAGTACGCCTATAAGAACCGTAAGGCCGAGCCGGGCTTTAAATCCTTTATAATGGGTCATTGCAAAGGCCGTAAATATGATAACGAACGTTACGGTCGACGTTCTTCTTGATGTCATTGCCATTGATGAGACAACGAGAAGAAGGGACGATCCGTAGTACCACCACGTCTTTTTGTTTATCCTTTCCATTATATAGAACACGGCAACACCGAGCATAATCGTCGCACTCGAATGGTCTTCCATCAGCAGTCGACAACCTATTTGATATCCCGAAAACGATGGCTGTATTTCGATTTTAAACAAAGTGAGCGATGCATATCTATACATTAAATACTGAAAGATAAGTGCGACGGATGTAAGCAAAACAGACCATATAAGCGCACTTTTGAAATGCTCATAGTTCTCCGCCGACATTGTGTCATGATAGAGAAAAGCCACAAAAAGAAGAACCAAATAGAACATAATCATTACGTAATTTTTCAGTCCTTCCGAAAGAGACGATGATGTAAACAGCGGATAGTGAATCCATATAATCATCATGAGGAAAATAAGCATCATACGCCCACTGTAAGTTCTTTCAAAGCAACTGCGAAACTTAACAACGGCACAAATAAGCATGACTGCACCTGCAATATAAAACCACGGGAGTTGAAGCTCAGATGTGCTTTTCCCGAAGATATTAATCCACGATGACTGCCATGTATAGCACATCATTATAAGACATGCGGACAATACGTTTTCGGTTCTCTTGACAACAGTTGCAAACAAAGCAACGAACAAAGAGGCACTTACCGCAAGGAAAATGTACTGATTCATACCGAGCTCGTACTGAGCAAGATTAAGTATTAGAAACAGTGCCGATAACAAAAGCTCCATTACAAGCCCGTCCTTTCATTTATTTATTGCGCCGTTTTAAGGCCGACAGAGCCTGCTTTTGAACTTTATAATACACAGGAATATAAGAGAGGGCAAGAGCGCTAAGAAGCTCATATACGGTCTTGAACAGCTCTTTACAAAGTGCTTTTTTGATGACAGAATACTGAACGCATCATAGTATGCGGCATACTTGAACCGTTTTATAAAGTCCGGAAAAAGAGAGCATCTCAGGTCATTGTACATGGCAAAGCTCTTCGGATTTTTGAGGAATACGGAAACAATACTTTTTGTATATCCGCCGTCAAGATATTCGGCAACATAGACACTTTCCGAGCTCCAATAAAGAGGCTCTGTGAGCTGAAGATAGACATAAGCTTCAGTAAAGAAACGTTCGCCTTCGATAACGGGATAGCGGTACTTTTTTATATAGCCGCTTTCAAGCACGAGGAGCGCCTCCCCGGAATAATGTCCTTCGCAAATCGCAGTGCGCCACGGCATTATCTTAAGCAAAGGGTCTCTGTAATCGGTGTAGCTCTCGCCCTTGCTGTTTTCCTTCATGAACACGGCCCCGCGGCACTCCGGATGATTATTGCACTCC
>CAZCSZ010000256.1:0-2307 GCA_964501305.1 uncultured Ruminococcus sp. | reverse complement strand
ATCTGCAATAACATCTGACATCTGCATATTAATTTCCTCCTTGTCATGCAAGTAATATTCTTGCTGCCGTGCATTGCACGGCCGCTCATCGGCGGTTAAAACCCATTGCCGCTCGGCAATAGGTTTTCCTTTCGATGCGGAACGTCGGAAAATCGGGTTTTCCGAACCGACCTATTACCAGCTTGCCTTTCTTACGCCGGGAATTTCGCCTTTGTAAGCGAGTTCGCGGAAGCAGATACGGCAAATACCGTATTTACGAAGGTAAGCGTGAGGTCTGCCGCAGATTTTACAACGTGTATATTCTCTTGTGGAATATTTCTGTTTTCTCTGCTGCTTGAGTACCATAGACTTCTTTGCCATTATCTTTCATCCCCCTCTTTTGCAAACGGTGCGCCCATAAGAGCAAGAAGCTCACGAGCCTCTGCGTCTGTCTCGGCGGTTGTTACGAATGCTATATCCATACCGCGAATCTTGTCGACTTTGTCGTACTCGATTTCAGGGAAGATAAGCTGCTCTTTAAGGCCGAGTGAATAGTTTCCTCTGCCGTCGAAAGCATCGGGATTGATACCTTTGAAGTCACGGACTCTGGGGAGTGCAAAGTTGAAGAGTCTGTCAACAAACTCATACATTCTCTCACCTCTGAGAGTAACTTTAACACCTATTTTCATGCCCTGGCGAAGCTTAAAGTTAGCAACGGACTTCTTTGCATACGTTGCAACGGGTTTCTGACCCGAAATCAGAGCAAGGTCGCCCATGATGCTGTCGATAACCTTTGAATTTTCTTTCGCGTCGCCTGCGCCGACGTTGATAACAACTTTATCAAGCTTCGGTATCTGCATGCAGCTCTTATACTCATATTTCTTCATGAGTGCGGGAGCAACTTCCGCTTTGTATAAATCTCTGAGTCTTGCCATTGTTTATACCTCCTTATTATAATGAGGCGCCGCACTTGGCGCAGACACGGATTTTCTTGCCGTCAACAACTTTGTGAGCGGCTCTTGTAGCCTTACCGCATTCTTTGCAGAAAAGCTGTACTTTGCAAGAATACATCGGAGCTTCCGCATCAACGATGCCGCCTGCCTCTTGCGGAGGTCTCGGCTTAACATGTTTCTTCACGATGTTTACGCCCTCAACGATTACTTTGCCTTCTTTGGGAGATACCTGAAGTACCTTTCCTTTTTTGCCCTTGTCGTCACCGGAGATAACGATTACGGTATCATTTGTTTTTACATGAACTTTCATCTTTCAAACCTCCATTAAAGAACTTCAGGTGCAAGGGAAAGAATTCTCGTATACTCTTTTTCACGAAGCTCGCGGGCTACAGGGCCAAAGATACGAGTTCCCTTAGGTGTCTTATCGTCATTGATGATGACCGCTGCGTTTTCGTCAAATTTGATGTGAGATCCGTCGTCACGGCGAATACCCTTTGCACTTCTGACGATTACGGCGCGTACAACATCACCTTTTTTAACAACACCGCCGGGTGTTGCCTTCTTAACACACGCTACAACTACATCGCCGATGTTCGCATAGCGTCTGCCGGTACCGCCAAGCACTCTGATGCACATAAGTTCTTTTGCACCTGTGTTGTCGGCTACCTTCATATGTGATTGCTGTTGAAGCATAGCTGTAAATCCTCCTGTTATTTTTACAACATGTTCTTTGACATGCTACTGTTAGAGAATGAAGTGTTTATTACTTCGCCTTTTCGATTATACGGACAAGTCTCCATCTCTTTGTCTTCGAGAGCGGTCTTGTCTCCATTATCTCAACCTTATCTCCGATGCCGCATACGTTTTCTTCGTCATGTGCATGCACCTTCGTGGTTCTCTTGATAATTTTGCCGTAGATGGGATGCTTAACATTGTCAACGATAGCAACAACAACGGTCTTATCCATTTTGTCGCTGGCAACGATGCCCACTCTGGTTTTTCTCAGGTTACGGTTTTCGTCTGCCATTTAAGTTTCCCCCTTTACGCATTTTTCTCGGTAATGACTGTCATTACACGAGCAATATCTTTTTTGACATCCGCAATTTTGTGAGGATTGTCAAGCTGATTGATAGCGTGCTTGAAGCGGAGCCTGTAAAGCTCGTCCTTCAGCTCTGCAAGCTTCTTGTTGAGTTCCTCAACGGACAGCTTATTAAGTTCAGATGCTTTCATGCTTAACCCTCCTTCTCTGCTTCGTTTTCAACGTCGAGCTCTTTATCAAGCACTTCTTTCGATACGAAACGGCACTTGATGGGGAGCTTGTGCGATGCGAGACGCATAGCTACTTTTGCGATTTCTTCGGTTACTCCGTCCATTT
>CAZCSZ010000255.1:0-2308 GCA_964501305.1 uncultured Ruminococcus sp. | reverse complement strand
GAGCTGACTTTATGTATTATATAGCAATTGACCTCGGAACTACAGGGCTTAAATGCGTTATGTTTGACGTTGAAGGCACCGAAATTGCCTCTTATAACGAAGAATATCCTTTGATTTTTGTCGGTTCGTTTGTCGAACAGGACGCAAATCTTTGGTGGGAAAACTGTAAAACCGCAATAAACGGTCTTGTTAAAAAGACCGGTATAGACAAAATTGAAGCTATAAGCATAAGCACTCAAAGCATTTCGATTGTTCCCGTGGATAAGGACGGCAACACCCTCTGCAATTCTATCAATTGGCTCGACATGAGAGCCGGAAAAGAAGCTGCTTTTATAAGTCAAGCAGTAGGGGACAAAACCGTATTTTTGAAGACAGGAAAGCCTTGCGATGCCACCTATTCTTTGCCGAAAATGATGTGGTTACGTCAGAACAGACCCGAAATCTGGGACAAAACGTATAAAATACTGTTTCCTCTCGATTATCTCAATATGAAGCTTTGCGGCCGTGCGGTGTGTGACTACACCGTTGCTGGTGGTTCCATGCTTTATAACATAACAGAGAAATGTTGGGATAAAGAACTTCTCAAATGTTCAAAAATCGAAGTCGAAAAACTTCCCGAAGTCTGCGAAATGGGCGAGTATATAGGAGATATTCTACCCGACAGCGCACGTGAACTCGGCATTTGCGAAGGGTGTAGGATTATTCTCGGCGGTCAGGATCAAAAGCTTGCCGCTATCGGAGCGGGTATTCAAAGCGGCGTCTGCACGATGTCATTCGGTACTGCAAGTGCTATAGAAAAGCTTCAAAACGAACCGATTGCAAACACTGCCGTTCCCCAGTTCAGGCTTAACAATAGCTATTATGTTTCTGAAGCAGTTGTCGAAACTTCGGGGGTTGCTCTTAAATGGCTGAGCGGCATTATGCGTGATATGTCTTACAGAGATATGGACTGCGAAGCTGAAAAAAGCAAACCGGGTGCAAACGGAGTAACTATGGAGACTTCGTTTTCGACGGGAGCTTGCATTTCCGGTTTAACGCTTTCATCTACAAAAGGAGATTTGATTTACGCTTTATACGAAGGTGTTTGCCGCGAGATAGAGAAGAAGCTCTCCGAAATCGGCGGAGCGAGTACAATACGTGTATTCGGAGGTGGCTCGAAAAGTCGTATTTGGTGTGAAATACTCGCAAGGATTACAGGCACCAAAATATGTATTCTGACAACTCCGGAAACAGCCTCAAGGGGAGCCGCAATGTTAGCCTCGGCGGGGCGAATACCTCCGGCATCCGTTTCGTGCGTTATCAAACCGTAACTTTGATTATTATTTAAATATAAAATTCCAATACAAGGAGAAAAGAAATGTTTAATTTTAAACCTGCCGATTTTGTACCTTATAAGAATAAGGAAGTCCTCGAAAGATGCAGAAATATCAAAAGAGAGGATATGGAAAACACGGGAAATCCCCACTTCAGAGTTCATGTAGTACCCAGTCCCGATGCTATTTGGGTCGGTGATATGGTAGCACGCATGGTGAAGAGTGACCTTCTCAATGAAAAACTCGTTATGATTTTTCCCAATCCCTGCCCCGTTGAATATGAGAGCGTTGCGGAAACTATTAATCGCATGAATATAAATCTTCGCAACGTCCACATCTTTACGATGGATGAATGGGCAGACCAGGACGGTAATGTCGCGCCTCTTACATATAAAGCGGGATTCGGTTATTCATGCATGAAGTATTTCTACGGAAAAATCAGAGAAGACCTCCGTATGCCGATAGAACAGATGCATTATTTCACAACCGAAAACGTTAAAGATTATTCCAAAATGATTACCGAAGTAGGAGAAGGCGGTGCCGATATCTGTTACAGTGGTCCCGGTTGGGCAGGCCATATAGCTTTCATTGACCCTCTTACACCGGAATTCGCATGCGAGAGTGTTGAAGAATTCATCAATATGGATGCAAGAATCGTAACTCTCAATCCCATGACGATTATGCAGAATTCACTTCACGGCGTATTCGGCTGCAGCGGAGACATCGCAAATGTTCCTCCGAGAGCTGCAACTATAGGTCCCGCTGATGTAAAAAGAGCAAGAAACCGTTTTGATATGCAGGCTATTACCACAATGGGTCAGTTCTCCGCATGGCAGAGAATGATATCGAGACTTTGCTGTTACGGCGAGGTTACACCTCTTGTTCCGACATCAATTCTTCAACTTTGGGACTCCGATGTTTACGTCAGCGAAGAAATCGCAAAACCTATCGAGTGTCTTGAGGAAGTCGGTTATTAATGAACAGCTGTTATACTC
>CAZCSZ010000254.1:0-2314 GCA_964501305.1 uncultured Ruminococcus sp. | reverse complement strand
ATTCCGTAGTATTCCATGTTACGGAGCGCTCTTTCACGAAGTTCCGGGTTATTCTCACCCATGCCTGCTGTGAATACTATTGCATCGACACCGTTCATTGCGGCTGTGTAAGCGCCGATGTACTTTTTAACCTGATATGCGAGAATGCTTGCGGCAAGCAGACATCTTTCGTCCCCGCGCTTGATTCCTTCTTCAATATCACGGCTGTCGGAATACTGACCCGAAACGCCGAGAAATCCGCATTTTTTGTTCATGAATTCCGAAATATCGGATACGGGGATATTTTCTCTTTCCATTATGTAAGGAACTATAGCGGGGTCAATAGAGCCGCAACGTGTTCCCATTTCGAGACCGTCAAGGGGAGTAAAGCCCATAGTCGTATCTATACATTTTCCGTCTTTGACAGCGGAAATCGAAGAGCCGTTTCCTATATGGCATGTTATGATTTTGGAATCTTTTTTTCCGCCGAGGAGATCTATCATTATCTTGGATACGAATCTGTGGGACGTACCGTGTGCGCCGTAACGCTTTATGTGATACTTCTCGTAAATCTCATGCGGGAGCGGATATGTACTTGCATAGTCGGGGATTGTCGTGTGGAACGATGTGTCGAAAACAAGTACCTGAGGAACGCTCGGCATAACCTCGGTGCATCCTTCGATACCCATGATATGGGGCATTGTATGAAGAGGTGCGAAGTCAACGCAGAGCTTGAGAGTTTCGAGAACTTCGGGCGTTACCAAGGTGCTTCCGAGGAAGTACGGACCGCCGTGGACAACTCTGTGTCCTATGGCTTCTATTTCGGATACGTCGGAAATACAGCCTTTTTCGGGGTCTGTAAGTGCTTTTACAACGAGACTTGTGGCAACCGAATGGTTGGAAATGGATATTTCCTCTTTAAACCTTATCTCTTTTTCTTCTCCGTTTTCGAGAACGATTTTCTTGTGGTCGAGAACGCTGCCGTTCTCTCCGATACGCTCGCAAATGCCTTTAGCCAAAAGGCTTTCGGTTTTTGTGTCGAGGAGTTGGTACTTAAGAGACGAACTGCCCGCATTTACAACTAATACTTTCATTAAAATCCTCCAAATCAGTAATATTAATTGACTTTTTCGTATTTTCCTGTATTATTATATACGAAAGTCATGACGATTACAAGTATTAAATCATATTTTAGGAATTTTTTTATTATGAACGGTATTTCTGCGCTGATTTGCGAATTCAATCCGCTCCATTCGGGGCACATGCATATTTTAAACAAGCTCGGCGAGGCGGGCGATATTCGTGTTTGTATAATGAGCGGCAACTTCGTCCAAAGAGGTGAGAGCGCCGTCCTTGACAAATACGAAAGAGCAAAGGCGGCAATCGACTGCGGGGCTGACCTTGTTCTCGAACTGCCGTTTCCGTGGAGCGCCTCTCCAGCCGAGCTCTTTTCCTTGGGTGCCATGACAATAGCGCATGCTGTCGGCGCAACGAGAATTGTGTTCGGCTCGGAATGCGGAGATACGGAACTTCTCCGTACCGCTTCGCATCTCAGTGAAAGCGAAGAGTTTGTCTCGGCGGTAAAAGAAGAGTATAGGGGAAATACGGGATATGCCAAAGCGAGGATGAGCGCGGCGAAAAGAATTATGCCCGAAACAGCCGAAATATTTGCCTCGTCAAACGATATGTTGGCACTCGAATACCTTAAAAGCGCCGAAAAATGCGGCTTTGCGCCGGATTTCGAGGCCGTATTGCGTGTTGAGGGAGACGGGTATATGTCTGCCGAGAAAATCAGAGAAAAAATATCAGAAGGCGCCCTCTGTGTACCGTGCAAGACGTGCCCCGATTTTGACACTTTAAAGAGCCATGCTGTCGGTTTGCACCGTTTGTACGATATCGAACACATTCTGTTTTCACTCGGCAAAAACCGAGTTGACTCTTTTGACTTTAAGTCGGGCATTGTATCGAGATTATCCTCGGCGGCATCGGAAAGTGCCGACGGCGGGGAAATGATTAAACTTGCGGCAACGAAGAAATATACCAACGCAAGGATAAAAAGAGCATCTTTGATGAGTGTTTTGTCTGTCGGCGACGATATCGTCAGACAAAGCCCCCTGTTTACGGTGCTTTTGGGGGCAAATAAGGCGGGATGTGCCCTCGTTCCTTCTTTGAAGGACAGAATAACCGTTGTGACAAAACCGTCCCAAACAGATGCCTTAAACAGCGCGACAAGGGCACAGTACGAAATCCAAAAGAGGGCAGACGAACTGTATTCGCTTTGCAAGGGTGTGCCGAGGCCGTATTTTTTGAAGTGCAAACCGTATATCGTCGAATG
>CAZCSZ010000253.1:0-2334 GCA_964501305.1 uncultured Ruminococcus sp. | reverse complement strand
CTGCAAGTGCTATTTTCGCATTTCATGCGGAATGCTTGAGGAGAACGTCGGAAAGGCTGTAGAACTTCTCTCACGCATTTTGACCTGTACCGATTACGGCGATACGGAAAAGATTAAAGAAATCGCAGGGCAGAACGCTTACTTTATGAAACAGTCACTCATAGGTAACGGACATTCATATGCGATTGTTAAGTCGCTTTCGCCTTTTTCCAAAGCAGGTTGTATAAACGAACTTATATCGGGAGAGAGCTTTGTCAAATGGTTTTCCGCCTTTGCGGAGTCGATTGACAGCGAGACGAGTTTGAAACTTGCAAATACGGCAAACACAATATTTGCCGTAAACCGTCTCTTTACCGCATCTTGCGGTGAAGTGAAAGTATCGGATGTTGAAAAGCTGATTCTGTCGCTCCCGCATAATACAATCGGAGAACCTGTTGAAATGCCGAAGTTCGATACATCTCCCTGTGCCGTTGAAATCCCGGCGGGAGTCGGATACTGTGCACTCGGCGGAAACATTTACGGATTCGGCAGTGCCTATCACGGCTCGGCGGCTGTTCTTTCATCTCTTATGACTTATGATTATCTCTGGAATGAGGTGCGTGTCAAGGGCGGCGCTTACGGAACGGGACTTTCACTCAGTGTCGGCGGGGATTTGTTCTGCTATTCTTACCGTGACCCCAATGTTGAAAACACAAGAAATGTGTTCGCATCTGCCGCGCGTTTCCTGAGAGAACTCGACGGAGACGGAATATCTCTTGATGACATTATAATAAGCTCACTGAAGGTTACCGACCCGCACCGAACGCCGTTTGGAATATGCGAACTAGAGGGCACAAGATACCTTAAAGGAATATCTTTTGATGATGTTATGAAGATACGCTGTGAGATACTTGATACAGAAATGTCGGATATCGTGGGATATGCGGATATTCTCGAAAAGCTTTCAAATGACGGTAAATTCTGCGTTGTGGGCGGCGGACAGACGGCTGAAATCGTTAAATAGAATAAAGGACCGTTTCGAAAACGTCAAAGCGTTTTGAAACAGTCCGGTAATATGAAAGTCGGGTGTTTTTGCCTTGCGGCGTTAACATCCGGCTTTTTGTGCCGAAAGATTATGTTATCTGCCAATTGATAGGTTCAATCCCTTTTTCGGCGAGAAAAGCATTGGTTTTCGAAAAATGGCGGCACCCGAAAAATCCGTTGTATGCCGAGAGAGGACTTGGATGTGATGCCGTGAGCACTTTGTGGGCGGGGTTTGTCAAGAGCGATTTTTTGGCTTTGGCGTTTGCGCCCCAAAGGAGGAATACCATAGGCTTGTCGGAATTGTTAAGAACGGATATTATTTTGTCGGTAAATATTTCCCAACCGAGTGTTCTGTGGCTGTTGGGTTGTCCCGCTCTTACGGTCAGAACGGTATTCAAAAGAAGAACCCCTTCCTCGGCCCATTGGGTCAGCTCTCCGTGAGGCGGTATTTCAAAACCTATGTCGCTTTTCAGCTCCTTGAATATATTTTGAAGAGACGGCGGAGGAGTAATCCCTTTTTTAACGGAAAAACAAAGTCCGTGCGCTTGTCCGTGCCCGTGATACGGGTCCTGCCCCAAAATTACCGCTTTGACTTTTTCAAACGGAGTGTATTTCAGGGCGTTGAATATGTCGTACATGTCGGGATATACAGTTCCGTTCTTGTATTCAAGTGCAAGCATTCCCCGAAGTTTTCTGTAATATTCTTTTTCAAATTCGTCTTTTAAAAGACTGTCCCAGCTGTTGTTAAGAGATACCGTAATATCACCTCCCATTACATCCCTATTCTACACCATGTCGCAAAAACTTTCAAGACTATTTTCGGATTTCTATTGATTTTACGGTTTTATTTTGGTACAATATAAAAAACGGCAATGCCGGAAAAGGAGATTACAAAAATGATTAGAGTAACCGTATGGAACGAATTTCATCATGAGAAAATAGAAGAAAAAGTTGCAGAGATATATCCTCAGGGAATACATTCTGTTATTGCCGATTTTCTCGGTAAAGAAGATGATATCGAAGTACGCACAGCAACACTTGACGAGCCCGAATGCGGACTTACGGAAGAAGTTCTCAAGAACACCGACGTACTTATTTGGTGGGGACATATGAGACATTGGGACGTCCCCGACGAGATAGTTCAGAGGGCAAAGAACGAGGTACTCAAGGGAATGGGCGCTATATTCCTTCATTCCGCTCATCTTTCAAAACTGTTCACATCGCTTATGGGAACGACATGTTATCTCACATGGCGTGAGAACGGAGACTATGAACGTGTATGGACGGTTAATCCCGGTCACCCCATAGCTC
>CAZCSZ010000252.1:0-2335 GCA_964501305.1 uncultured Ruminococcus sp. | reverse complement strand
ACCGATATGACAGCAAGCGCATATCCCAAAAATTGCGAACCTGTATCTCCCATGAATATTCTTGCGGGGTTAGTATTGAACGGTAAAAAGCCTATGCAAGATGCCGCAAGAAGCGCAGTCAAAAGTGCCGAGGTATAGTCGCCGTGTAACATAACAACTCCGAAAATCGACAGTGAAATAATTGCCGATACGCCGCACGCAAGCCCGTCAAGTCCGTCAAGCAAGTTTATTGCGTTCGTAAGACCTACTATCCAGAGGACTGTTATCGGAATACTGAAAGGTCCGAATTCAACGAGCTTCCCGAACAGAGTGATGTGGTCAATAACAACACCGAAATATATGGCAGTCATAGCCGCCGCAACCTGTGCCGTCAACTTAATCGCGGGTTTAAGATTATATATGTCATCAAAAATGCCGAGTGCCGTCATAATAAACCCACCGACAAGAACTGCCGCCAAAGAAGTGCTGACTTTCGTGAAGACAAGCGAGCTGACGGCAAACCCGCAGAATATCGCGAGGCCGCCGATGAGCGGTGTGGGTTTCATATGCATACGCCGTTCGTCAGTAGGAACGTCGACCGCTCCTATAATAAATGCCAAGACTCTCACTGGAGGTGTCAGTGAATAGCTCAAAAGTCCCGCACAAAGCACAGCACTGAGCCAATATATAATGTTAGTTACAGTTGAACCGTTCATTAGTCAAATCTCCGTTTATAATAATTCTTTAGCCCGTTACTTCAATGCTGATGCAACTTGCTTCGCAGTAAAGTTTCGGAAACATAATTTCAAAATATTTTTCGGCTCTTATCGGAACTCCGCCGACAAGATAGCCGTCATCGTAAACCGTTGCCGTCGTTTCAACCGTTATATACAGCACTTTTTTACCGACGATTTCACTTATAACGGGTGTGCCGTCAGCCGACGTGCCCGTATATGTTGCGTTTCGAACATCACACGCTGTGACTTTTCCGATTTCCTTTCCGCTCGAATAGTCGAAAACGGAATCGCCGATTGTAACATTGTCTGACATTTCCTCCGAGAGCGAATCAGTGCAAAGTACATATTGAATTTGTGCATTTTTCTCCCGAACTTCGTTTTGTTCATCGATTATAAAAATCTTAACAAGAACTGCAGAAAGAGCAAGAATCGCAATTATAATCAAAACATCGATAAAATTAAACCTGTGCTTTGTCTTTTCCATTTAATTAACCTTTCAAGATGCCGTCGCACCTCATGAGTGTGATCGTCTGCCGTATTTATCCATTATCTTATTCCGATATCGGCTTGCGAAAAAGTGATCGGGTCAATTCTGCCGATATACGAAGATTCAATATCGTTAATGTCTCTGCGTGTCGTTCTAACATATGCCGCACATATTGACGATGCAGTCCAAAACACGAGAAATGTAATCTCGTTTGCGAAAATATCGGTGTATACGGCGCATATGAGAAGCGACAGAACCGAGCATAGAGGCGAAGCTATTCCTATTTTACGCGAAATACAATACTGCGACAAAGTAAGTGCCCTGTTTGCTCCGTTCTTTTTTGAACTTTTATAAGTTCCGAGACTGTCGGGTGTGTTGATTCTCACACCGCAACTTCTGAGGGCGGGACTTTTTTTGAAATTTCCCGTTCTGTCAATTATTTTGAGCGAAGATGCTATGAACAGCCATATAAACACTCCGAAAACCGCGAGTCCGACAATTCCCGTTTTAACAAGAATGTTTCCGTATGTGCTTTGAATACCGTTGTGCGCACCGGCGAATCCGAATCCGACTCCTCCGAAAATGTTTTTCGACAGGGAGGCCAGCGTTTCTCTTATTTCGTGAAGATGCGCATCTGTGATTTTACCCGTTCCGTATATGAAGAACTCCGCAAGGATTTCCGTAAGCTTTGGCAATACGAACGAAACGGCGGGAAGAGCAAGAGCCGTGAAAACGGGTATAAGCAACGCCTTTTCAGAGTATGTGACGAAGAGAGTCAACAGTGAAACCGAAAGAGCGATCGCCCCACCGGGTATGCCGCCGACAACAACCGTCAGCACGAGAAGTATAACGGAAATCGCCGAATGGAATTTCCGCGCCTTCACAGATGGACTCAAGAGTAGTGAAACGGCAAGCGGCACAGCGCAGATGCAAAGTAAAGCCAACGTTTCGACATTTCCCGTTAAAGCGTCCGACAAAGCGGAATCGGAGAACAACTCCGCCAAAGCTTCCGAAGCTCCGTCAAGCGCCTTATCCGCAAACAGTGCAAGTCCGCACATACCGGATGAAACCGAAGCGCCGAGTACAAATGCACACACGACCCTTTCCAGCCAAAGCCTGTTCTTCATAAGAT
>CAZCSZ010000251.1:0-2344 GCA_964501305.1 uncultured Ruminococcus sp. | reverse complement strand
GCACTGTGTACCGTACTTGCTTTTATGCCGACGGTGCAGTTTACAAAAGCGGCGGAGACCGAAAGAGCAGGTTGGACTGTATTGACAGGCTCAAACACTGATTTGACAGACGGGGATTATTATTTGAATTCCGATGTTACTGTCTCGTCAACGGTGAAAGTAAGCGGCATAGTTACTCTAGACCTTAACGGTTATACGCTGAAATATGAGAGCGATGTCATGGGCAGCGTCATACATGTCGGAGAAAGTGCAACACTCACAATTGAGGACAGGAGCAATGCTTTAAGCGGCGTTATTACGGGCGGCAATGCGGAACACGGCGGCGGTGTTTATATTGACAGCGCCGATACGGATACCTTCGGCAGCTTAATTATGCGGGGCGGTACAATTACAGGTTGCACGGCGACTTTGGGCGGCGGCGTTTATGTCAAGTCCGGAGCTAAATTCACAATGTCGGAATCGGCTGTTATTGAGAACTGCACTTTGTCGGATGACCCTTCGGCAACAGGTGCATGCCTCTATCTTTCAAACGGTGCAGACTTTTGCGCTGACGGCGGCGAAATCAGAGACGACGTGCGTGCCGACGGTAAAGTATACCGAAGCGGCGATTCCACGGGTCTCACCGCTTTCCTGGGCGTTTTTGAACGCAGCAGCGACCTTTATTGGCTAGATATATCGAATTCGATTTATGTTGCTTTCAACGTCGGGAATTCCGAGTATTATGAAAGCAGTGTGCTTTTGATTAAAGGACAAAAAGCGACAGCTCCCACCGAAGAACAGACGCCGACAACTACGGCGGAAAACCTCAAATTTGTCGGATGGTATGAAGACGGCAAGAATACACCGTTCGACTTTTCCGCACCGATTACGGAAGATACAATGGTAAATCCGCGTTGGGAAGAGACGGGAACTCCGATTCTCCTTACAAAAGACAACTTTTTAAGTTATCTCACGGATAATGTCATAGCCGACGGATGGTATAAACTCAGCGAGGATATTTCAATTGACAATACCGTCTTTGTAAAAGGTCCCGTGCGCATTGATTTGAACGGTCATGTATTGCAGATGCTTGGCACGTGCAGTGTTTTCCGCGTTAACCCTTTGGGCAACTTGACTTTTACCGACAGTAACCCTACGGCACCTCACAAATACAAAATCGTTGAAAATACTATTACACCGGTGGATAAGTTTGTTACGTGGAGACTTGACGAAGAGAACGGAACGGAGACAGTCCTCGGAGGTGCTGTTGCGGGCGGAACCGGAACATTTGAAAATAGCTACATTAATTTTTCCGGGGGTTTTTCTTACGGCGGCGGAGTTCATGTTGACGGCAACGGTTTTTTCAACTTAAGCGGCGGTTCGATTGTCGGCTGTTCGGCGAATGCGGGCGGCGGTGTATTTGTCAGCGGCGGAGCTTATAATGAAAACATAGACGGACGCACCGACCCGTTATGTGCAGGAAGTTTCCTGATGACAGGCGGTCAAATTATCGGATGTCAAGCAGCGCGTAACGTTTCCGGATTTCATAATGGCGCCGGAGTATATGTTGCTAGTACTGCAGCGTGGAGAACGGAGTGGGACCCTTGCTTTTTTACAATGACAGGTGGCAAAATTTCTGACTGTGAAAGCTACCGTTCCGGTGGCGGCGTCTATGTTGATAACGCTGTGGTCAAAATGACAGACGGCACAATCGAGGGATGTAAGGCAAATAGTAATGGCGGCGGAATCTACATTTTTAAGGGCAATTTTACAATGGAAGGCGGCACTATAAATAATTGTTCGACCAGTATGAGCGGCGGTGGTATTTGCGGCTATGATGACAGCTTCATCACGATGAACGGCGGCACAATCGAGGGATGTAAGGCAAATAGTAATGGCGGCGGAGTTTACGCTTGCGGAGAATTATACGCAGACGGCGGCACAATTAGGAATTGCACGGCAAAAAACGGAGCCGGTGTATTTAACAGTTGCGGAAAAATTACAAACGGAAATTTCACGGATAAAACCAATGCTGCCGCAACCGTCAGCTACAGTCAATTGTATAATAGACCTGACTATGACGGCAGCAACAAAAGCATTGTAAAAGGTAACTATGTTGAATTCAAAAACGGCGATGACTTCTATGCCTTTGAAGTTGTAACAAACAGCGGCAGTAAAGCAGTGGAACCCGTTGACCCGCAAAAAACGGGATACGAATTCGCAGGTTGGTGCACAGATAAAGAATTCACGGAGAAGTATGATTTTGACAGCACTGTCGAAGAAAACCTCACACTTTACGCATCATGGCAAGAAGAAATCATCACCTTGACAGTCCCCTTCGTGACAACAGTCGATGTAACGGGCA
>CAZCSZ010000250.1:0-2351 GCA_964501305.1 uncultured Ruminococcus sp. | reverse complement strand
TACACGAAAGGTCAGTGGGGTGTGCATTTGGTATCAAAATAAGTCACTTTTTTCAAAACGAACAAGTCCGAACTTTTCAGGTTCGGACTTGTTTTGTGTCGGTTCGTTTTTTATCCGGCTCTTATATACATCATCGAGCTATGATAAGTGAATGTGGAATTCTTTCACCTCGGCTTTCACCACCTATTCGATGCTCTACCCGTCAACTTCGACTGTGCCGTCGGTCTTGACGGTTATTTTCATTCCATCCTTGACATAATTCAAAAACTCGTCACCAAGGCAATCGATAACCGGCATTGTCACGTTATCAATCCAAACATCGGCAAGCACAGCTCCCGCCGCCGCAAGAGAGTCTATATGATTCGCAAAGAGCATACAAGAGGGGCTTCTTCCCATTGAGCAAGCACAGTAAAGTACGAGACCGCCTGTGGTGGAACCGATGGTTTGAGGGAGGCAAAGAGCCTTGTTTACAAGAGGCTTACCGTAGAGTTCCCTGTTACTTTGGTCTCCGCACTTGACATCCTTATCTCCGAATTGAAGTGCCATTTGGAGAGAAGCCAAAGTGTTGAAGCCTTCTGTTGTCACAACAGCCTCGGCGGTGACCTCTCCGGGAGTTATAACTCTGCCTTTAAACTGTTTCATCATATCTTACCTCCCGTAATGATTTTGAGAATTTCCGCATCGGTATAATACTTAGCACTTGTATAAGTGCGAAGCTTGTTTGAGGAAGTTATAACCGGCATTGTCTTGCAAAGAGGATTGTTCATATACATGAGCGGGCATATATATGAAGTGATAACCCCCGTCGCCCTAAGACGGGATGCGTACTCAGTGCCTTCAAACTTCTCAAGCACACCGGGTGCGGCTGTAAATACGGTTTTGACCGTGACCTTCTTCTTGCCGTTTTCCTTGAGTTCAGACTCAATTTTAAGCGTCCAATCCTTGAGCTGTTCAAGAGAGAGATGCGGGCAACCGACAAAACACAGTTTAGGTTTTGCATTGGAATTCTTCCAAATAACGGGGTAGTTATTCTTGACCCTTTCAAGTTCGGCATCATCGATAATATATTCCCTTGCTCCTTCGGCAATGAGTTTCTCGCCGAGTTCAACGGCTTCGGGAGTGAGATTTGCGATATGGTAAAGACCGACTGCACCGTTAGATGCGGTCGCTGCACCGAAATCTTTGAGATATGCACAGGCAGAATCGTTCAGTTCGTTGCCAATCCACTTATCAAGTCCCATAACATACGGAACATCTTCCATAACCTTCATTCCGATAGCAGAGCCCAGAAGCTGTGCTTCCGGCTTCTTTGTTGTCTCAATCTTTACGATCCAGGTAGCTTTTCTTCCCTCGTCGGTAAGCAATCCGAAATAAGGAACAAAGCCCACAATCGAACCCATGATATCGATAATTCCGGAGTTTCTGTTGCATCTTGCTCCGAGTACCGAATTAGCATAAACAACAGCACTTGATTCAGCCCAGGAAAGAATATCACCTTTTTCGGGTTTGTTTCCGACCTCATCCATATAGCAAGTGCATGTAAACGCTTTGTCATCCATAAGCCCGAGCTTTTCAAGCTGTTTCTCGTAAAAATCCTGCTTTGTGTACATGAATTTATTGAACACAAAGTTCTGCAGAATGTTTGCGGGAACATTTTTATCTATTGGACGGGGATCAACCGAAAATTTCTGTTCAGATGCAACGTCGGCATCAAGAATTTGCTGCATTAGATCGTATACCGGAGCCATTACTTTAAGCCCGAACGATGTAACAAGATGGTTGTACTTCGATGTTATAGGCACAAGCTTTTCAGCTTCGAAAGCTTCTCCGTACATAACCAATGTCTTCATAACCTTCGCCGGCGTTTCCCCTCTCTCGCCGTCAAGGATAGCTTGCTGTTCTTTTGTCAAGTTCATGTTTTTATCTCCTTAGGATTATCAGTTCGCAGTTACAGTTTCATGCAAGTGCTCCATGCGCCCCAAATAACGCTGCGCAGGTTTCCGACCTTTTCGGCATCGCCGATTACATGAATATGTCCGCCTTTTTTAGCAAGAGGTGCGGGATTATAGCCGATCGAAAGAACAACCGAGTCGGCATCAACCGAGAAGGTTTTGCCTTCCTTGTCTTTGAGAACGACTCCCGTTTCGCCTATTTCCGAGAGAGAAGTTTCAAGGTATACCGAAACGCCGTTGGTCTTGAAGAAGTCACGCAGGTAGCTTGTGTTCGCAAGGCAGATTCCCGGTGTTGCAATAAGGTCATCCTGCATTTCCACAATAACGGGTGTCTTGCCGTTTAAATATAAGTCATACGCTATTTCGCATCCCGTAAGTCCTCCGCCCACAACAACGACC
>CAZCSZ010000249.1:0-2393 GCA_964501305.1 uncultured Ruminococcus sp. | reverse complement strand
CTGTAGTATAATCGTACTTATCTCCGGGCTTCAAAACCGTATTTGTGAAGTTTGGATGATTAATGGCATCCGGCATGTGCTGTGTTTCAAAGCAAACTGCACAGTTCTTTTTCTGGGGTTTTCCTCTCTTGAACGGAATGTCGTTTTCATCTATCATATTAGATGTATAAACCTGAACACACGGTTGATTTGTCAAAACGGACATACGAAGTCCGCCCAATGTTTCGTCGAGCGTTGCAATTAACTTAATTGTACCGTCATAATTCTTGGCAATGTAGTTATTATCGTAACCGCCGTGTTGAATGGCCATTGAAGGCTCGCTGTTAAAGTCACGGCCTATAGGCTTGGGCGTATTGAAATCGTAAGCGGTACCCTTTACATTTATAAATTTACCCGTTGGGATAAGTTCAAAGTCCTGTTCGTTGATTTTATCCGAATCGATCCAAAGAATTTGGTCCTTGATGGTCCCGTTACCGCATCCCGCAAGATTGAAGTAACAGTGATTTGTCAAATTAATAATTGTATCCTTGTCGGTTACAGCCTCATATCTTATGAAAAGTCCACCTTTTGCGGTTATACTGTAAGTTGTTCTGACGGTAAGCGTTCCGGGATAATTTTCTTCCATATCGGGACTTATGTATTCAAGAACAAGTCTCGGTTCATCTCCGTCAACAGCTTCAACAACAGTCCAAAGTCTTTTATTAAAACCGATTTTCCCTCCGTGAGCCGAGTTCTTTCCGTCATTCGCAAACAATGTATACTCAACGCCGTTAAGTGAGTATTTGGAATTATGAATCCGATTGCAAACTCTGCCGATAACAGCCCCCTGATATCCGGATGCATTCAAATAACCATCAACACTGTCAAAACCGCAAACAACATCTACCTTTTCGCCTTTAGAATTAATTGCGAAAAGCCGTACTACAGTGGCACCGAAGTCAGAAATATCGGCGCTGACACCACTTGAATTCTCCAAAGAATACAAGGACACTTCTCTGCCGTCATCAAGAAATCCGAATGATTTTTTTGTTATCATAGCATACTCCTTATTCAGTATAACCGTCAGGATTATTTGTCTGCCATCTTGCAAGGTCGACACACATATCCCTTATATTCTTTTCAGCTTTCCATCCCAACATACGGAATGCTTTTTCGGGGTTGGCATAACACTCGGCAATATCGCCGGGGCGACGGTTGACAATCTTGTACTTTACTGTTTTACCGCTTGCCTCTTCATATGCCTTAACTATTTCAAGTACGGAGTAGCCATTACCCGTGCCGACATTAAAATAATCTATACAATTGTGTTCTCTCGCATATTTGAGAGCAGCAAGATGTGCTTTAGCGAGGTCAACAACGTGAATATAGTCACGCACGCCTGTTCCATCGGTAGTAGGATAATCATTACCGAAAACGGAAAGACACTCGAGCTTGCCGTCAGCAACTTTGGAAACATAAGGAAGAAGATTGTTCGGGATACCTTTGGGGTCCTCGCCTATAAGACCGGACGGGTGCGCTCCTATGGGATTGAAATATCTGAGAACTGATATTCCCCATCCTTTATCTGATACAAAAATATCAGACAGAATCCTTTCAATCATTAATTTGGTTTCACCATAAGGATTTGTCGTCGAAAGAGGAAAGTCCTCACTTATCGGAACTGATTTAGGCATACCGTAAACGGTAGCCGACGACGAAAAAACAATCTTTTTGGCATTGTTCTTTGACATTAGAGCACAAAGATTTATAGTACCCGTAAGATTGTTGTGATAGTACCTTAGTGGCTGCTCAACGGATTCTCCTACAGCTTTGAGACCTGCGAAATGTATAACCGACTCAATGTGGTTTTCGGCAAATACTTTTTCGCATGCATCATAATCCAAAAGGTCGGCTTTATAAAATTTGGGTCTTTTACCTGTTATCTGTTCTATTCTGTCCAATACACAAATTTTACTGTTGGACAAATTATCAAGAATTATTACATCTTCACCTGCATTGAGCAGTTCAACAGTAGTATGTGAACCAATAAAACCCGTACCGCCTGTAACAAGAATTGACATATTTACCTCCGTTTAAAATGAGAACTTATTTCCAAAGTCCGCAAGGATACTCACCGCAATCAATAAGAGCTGCGATATTCTTAACTACGTCGGGCTTGTCTTCATGATAGGTTACACCGAACCATTTTGCAACAGTTTCGATAACTTTTACATCGCAAAAACCGTCTCTTTTGAGATTACCGACAGCGTTGGGAAGGAAACATTCTGTTTTAAGAGGTTCTCTTTCTTTATCTGCGATAAATTTATTGAATTCCGTATGTGCTCCCTCGAAAACAGATGATGTAAAGCACCAGAAATTCATGGATACAACAGTATCGAAAGCAAGTGTTATCT
>CAZCSZ010000248.1:0-2412 GCA_964501305.1 uncultured Ruminococcus sp. | reverse complement strand
GACAATAGCTCTTCCAAGCGCAACTCTCTGTTTCTGACCACCGGATAAAGCCTTCGGGCGTCTGTCAAGAAGGTGAGTTATGTCAAGAATACGCGCGGCATCCTCAACACGGCGTTTGATTTCTTCTTTCGGAGTCTTGCGGAGTTTAAGACCGAATGCCATGTTGTCGAATACTGTCATGTGAGGATAAAGAGCATAGTTCTGGAATACCATTGCAATGTCTCTGTCCTTAGGTGCGACGTCATTTACAAGTCTGTCGCCTATAAAAAGTTCTCCCTCTGTAATTTCTTCGAGTCCCGCAATCATACGGAGAGTCGTCGATTTGCCGCAACCGGAAGGGCCGACAAGAACGAGAAACTCTTTGTCTTTTATTTCGAGGCAGAAGTCCGATACAGCGGTAACTCCGCCAGGATACTTCTTGTAAATATGCTTAAGTGATAAGCTTGCCATTAGTGATTTCCTCCAAACCTGTAAAGTGAATCGTATGAGTACGTCTGCGACGTATCTTCAAAAAAGTGAGCACAAAACGGTCTTTTGCCCACTATAATTTGCTACACTATATTCTATCAAAATCAAAGAGCAAATGATAGAGACTATTTCCCCAAAAAAATTCGTTTTGAGATTGAAATTTTGTACACTTTTGCTCAAAGCTTTTTGCAAAGGCTCTGTCGACACGTCAATTACGTATCGAACTCTCCCTCATGGTCAGTGCAATCCTCTTCTTTTTGGTATCAACATTCTGTACCCATACGGTAATTACATCGCCTACCGAGAGAACATCAGACGGATGCTTTATATAGCCGTCCGAAATTTCGGAAATATGCACAAGGCCGTCCTGATGCACGCCGATATCGACAAAAGCGCCGAAATCAATTACATTGCGCACGGTACCCGTCAGCCTCATTCCGACAGCAAGATCTGCCATATCGAGAACACGGTCACGAAGTTGCGGTTTCGGCAGGCTGTCTCTGACGTCACGTCCCGGCTTTTCAAGCTCTTTTATAATATCGGCCAGGGTAGGCTCGCCACATTCGAGTTCTGCAGCAAGAGACGATATGCCGATATGTTCCGCTTTTGCTCTGACAGAGCCGAACGCTCCCGCTTTTATTTCTTCTTCGGTATATCCGAGCCTTTCGATAAGTTTCTTTGCCGTACCGTAAGATTCGGGGTGGACTCCCGTGTTGTCAAGTATTTCTTTTGAGCCGGGGACACGTAAAAATCCGGCACACTGCTCATATGCCTTTGCTCCTATTCTGGGAACATTCAATACCTCATCACGGCTTTTGAACTCGCCTTTTTCCTCGCGGTATTTTACTATATTCTTTGCGGAGGTCATATTAATGCCCGCAATGTACGAGAGAAGCGAGTACGATGCCGTGTTAAGGTCAACTCCAACGGAATTTACGCAGTCCTCAACAACTCCCGAAAGCGCTTCGTCAAGTCTAGACTCCTTCATGTCGTGCTGATACTGACCGACACCTATCGATTTCGGGTCGATTTTAACAAGCTCCGCGAGCGGGTCCTGGAGACGTCTGCCTATTGAAACGGCACTTCTTTGAGTAACATCGAAATCCGGAAATTCTTCGGCTCCCTGCTTTGATGCGGAATATACCGATGCTCCCGCCTCGCTTACAATAATATATTTAGTGTCACGCTCAACTTCTTTCAGAACATCGGCAATGAACATTTCGCTTTCGCCCGATGCAGTACCGTTTCCGATTGCTATAACGTCAACACCGTATTTCTCAATCAGTCCTTTCACAATACGCTTGGACTGCTCAATTCTTTCATGCGGTTTTGTCGGATAAATAACGGCGGTATCAATAACTGCGCCTGTTTTGTCGACGACGGCAAGCTTGCATCCCGTTCTGTATCCGGGGTCATATCCCATTACGGTTTTGCCTTTGAGAGGAGCGCCCATAAGCAAATTCTTAAGGTTTTCCGAAAATAGTTTTATTGCGCTCTCGCTTGCCGTGTCGAACATGTCGGCTCTTATTTCACGTTCGATTGACGGAGCAATAAGTCTGTCGTATCCGTCATTAATAGCCCTTGCAAGATACTTGAAAGCGGGGCTTTTATAATTACCGACAGCACTGCAAAACAGATAATTGAGGACAACATCGCTTCTGACCGTGACGTCAACCTTCAGAACTTCTTCTTTTTCGGCGCGGTTCACCGCAAGTACTCTGTGCGACGGCATCGTTTTTACACTTTCCTCGTATTCGTAATACTGCTCGTAAACGCCCTTCTCGTCATCACCCGTCTTTTTAGTGACGATTTTACCGAATTCAAATGTAAGTGCTCTTATCTCACGGCGGTATTCGGCGTTATCCGATATTTCCTCCGCTATGATATCACAAGCGCCCGACAGCGCATCCGCTGCACTTTCGACTCCTTTTTCTTCATCTATAT
>CAZCSZ010000247.1:0-2448 GCA_964501305.1 uncultured Ruminococcus sp. | reverse complement strand
TTACAACGTCGCTCGGATAGTGTATGTAAAGGTATACTCTCGAAAATGCAATCAAAACGGCAAGCACTGTTGCGGGTATTCCGAAACGCTTATCACGGAGCATCAGAACAGTTGCACACTCAACTGCGGTTATAGTATGTCCCGACGGGAAAGAATAGTCCGTTGCCTTTGCGACAAGCATTTCAAAGTCTATCGGCCGAAGGTCGTAAGGGCGTATTCTCGCAACTGCGGGTTTCAGACCCAAATTACATATAAGAAGTCCGAAAATAAGAGCAAGGCCCATCATAGCGCCCGTTTTTCTCGTTCTCTTGAAAATAAGCATAACGGCGGCGGCTGCAATGAAGAACAAACCGTACTCACCGAACGCCGTAATAATCGGCATAATAAAATCAAGAAAGGGGCAGACAAAATTTGCGTGAACAAAATCAAGTATTTTAAAATCAAGCTCTGTTATTGCATCAAACATAAAACCACCTCAGTTAACCTGACTGTCATATATGAGCCACCTGTTGCCCGACAGCCTGAAATAGAATGTCATATCGAATTCGTTCTCGTAATCGCCGCCCCAACCTCCGTAAAGCACGTGAGTAAAGGAAACACGGCATGAGAACGTGTTCTCGTCATAGCAGTAATATTCCGATATCTTGCGGTTTTCAATTCTGTAACCGGTGTGATCGTTGACCCAATGTGTCTCGGAGGTAAGAAGGTCAGTATACAGGTTGGAATTGCGTTCAACGTACTGCGCAACCGAATTGAATGTCGCATCTTTTTGCATGTAAGCGGCATACTGCTCCGATGCATTTGCGGCAAGCTCTTCAAGCTCCTGCGGAATATCGGCGTATGCGACGGGTATTTCGAAGAATACTCCTTTTTCGTCGACTTTGTTTACGTCAAGAGAATATCCAGCAGAACTTCTCGCCGTAATATCGGGTGTGCCGAAAAGGCCGTTCACAAGATATGTAACGTAGGTTATACCGGAAACTCCTTCCGGCATATGCTCACACGAAGGAGTCGTTTCAACATCACCCGAAATGTAATCCGACGTTACGACAGTACCGTTTATAAATACAGTCGCATCGGACGGTGCTTTGATATTCACCGCATTTCCCGCACCGATTGTAAGTTTTATTCCCTTGAGCATATACTGAGTAAAACCTCTCGGAGTCTTATCAAGACATTTCTCCAAATCGACGGTGGCTATTTTAAAATCTCCGGAAACAACCGAATATGACATATCCGCTCCGTCGCTCGGCGAAACGGAATAGTAAGTAAGACCGTCACCTACAGTTTCGTCAAGATAATCGACAAGATACGTTTTTGTAGCAAATCTCGGTACTTCATAACCTGATTTTTCAAGAAGAGGTTCTTTGTCCTCGGTGTTAAAGTAAGTATCTATCGCCGCATCAACAATGTTATATGGCTGTGCACTCTCGTATTCCGCAAGATATGAACGTACAAAGAAGAGAAAAGCCGCAAGACATACAAGAAAAACAGCGGCAAAAGATATAAGAACTATATAAAATACGGGTAGTCGGCGTCTCATTCCGCATCCTCCTTAGATACAAGAAAATAAGTGGGTATCGTACGGGGACTGCTGAACGCCTGATATTTATTTATAAGTCCTTGCTGTTGGTATGTATCCAAGTTAGCATCCTTGAATTCGGGGAAAATATCATAGTAGTTTTCAAAATAAAGCATAGCAGACGAACCGCCGTCGAGCATTGCGGCATTTACGGCTCCGTATTTTACCATTAAGTTTATCATATCGTTGTGAGTTGCGCCGAGACTTGATGCCGTTCTGCCGTCCGTCACTATCATGATAACAGTACCGTCATCACGCTGTCCAATTGCCGTTCGCTGAGCCGTTCCCGTATCGGAATTTGTACGGTGAAGATTGATATTTCCGTCCGTGTTGTCGATTAATACATTTCCGTTTTGGAAAGATACGGCATCTCTGATACCGAGAGCCTGAGCCTCGGCGTAAGTCATTGACTCGGCAACAATAAGTCTGTTTTCTGAGTTAAATCCTATAAAAGTACGAATTGCATAGTCGTTCCAAACACACTCGCCCTTTGAATATGTAAGACCTATCGGGCGATGTCCGGAGCCGACCCCGCCTTTATCGGGAAACTCTCCACCGTTTATACCCGCCAAAACATCGTATTTATTGACGATGTTGAATATATCCATACCGACAGTTGCGCTGTTATAATCTTCGGACGATGTTCCGACAAAAACTCTCGACGGGTCCTTTACAAGAAGGACGTAACCTTTGTAAGTTGAGCCTTTCTCTATTTTGAATACCGTTCCGTCAACGGCATTTGCCCACTCGTCAACGGGAGTTTCTTCATTATTTGTGTTATCGGGTGTATTCTGTGCGGCGTAATCCTCTACCGTAATAACGTCAAGAGTTACCTTCTCGCTGTTCTCGTATATTTCCTTTACAGT
>CAZCSZ010000246.1:0-2453 GCA_964501305.1 uncultured Ruminococcus sp. | reverse complement strand
GTACACGAAGGCGACACAGGTTCTCCTGAAGTGCAGATAGCTATTCTCACACACAGAATAGTTTCTCTCAACGAGCATCTCAAGGCTAACAAGCAGGACCACCACAGCCGTCGCGGCCTTCTCAAAATGGTAGGCCACAGACGTAACCTTCTCGCATACCTTCAGAAGAAAGATATTGAGAGATACCGTGCTATCGTTGAAAAGCTCGGACTCAGAAAGTAATCCCGTCCTGGTAACAGGAAAGTGATGCCTATGGCATCACACTTTGAAGTTTGAGGCTGGGGCAAGCCCCTCGCCTGCTCCGGTCTCAAGTTTTAATTTATACACTCGGCGGTGACGACGATTAGCAGTTAAACAAGCATCCGATTTATCGGAATTTTGTTTAAGTGCTAACCTTCCACCGCTGTAAATACATTTTTTCAGGAGGTACTCAACAATGTTTGAGAACTACAAAACATTCAGCTATGAGCTTGCAGGACGTCCGCTCACAGTTGAAACAGGAAAAATAGCAGGCCTTGCAAACGGTTCGTGCGTGGTGCGTTACGGAGACACGGCTATTCTCGCATGTGCAACGGCATCGGCACGCCCCAGAGACGGTATTGATTTTCTTCCCCTTTCGGTAGATTTCGAAGAAAGACTTTATGCCGTAGGCAAAATTCCCGGCGGTTACCTTAAAAGAGAAGGCCGCCCTTCAGAGAAGGCAATACTTACATCGAGAGTAATCGACAGACCGATACGTCCTCTTTTTCCGAAGGATTTGAGAAATGACGTAAACATTTCGTTAACCGTTCTTTCGGTAGACCACGACTGTTCTCCCGAAATTGCCGCTATGATAGGCGCCTCAATTGCCCTTTCTATTTCCGATATTCCGTGGAACGGTCCTATAGGCGGCGTATTCATGGGAATGACAGAGGACGGCAAGTTCATAGTCAACCCCACACAAAAACAACGCGAGACAAGTATTCTTGAACTTACAGTTGCCGCTTCCGAAAAGAAAGTTGTCATGATTGAAGCAGGCGCAAAAGAAGTATCCGACGAGGATATGTATAATGCCATTATGCTCGCTCATGCAGTTATCAAGCCGCTTATCGCTTTCATAAACGGCATCGTAGCGGAAATCGGCAAGCCCAAATTCGACTATCCTTCTTGCGAAGTTGACCACGACCTCTTTGAAAAAATCAAAGATGAATTCATCGACGACATCAAAGTTGCTCTTGACACCGACGACAAGAATGTCAGAGACGAAAGAATGGCTCCGATTTACGAAAAGGTATATGAAGAATATGACGAAGGTGACCCCGATCGTCACGTGCTTCTTGATGAAATACTCTACAAAGTCCAGAAATTCGTTGTTCGCCGTTGGCTTCTCGATGAAGGCAAACGTGTTGACGGCAGAAAACTTGATGAAATAAGACCCCTTGCGGCCGAAGTCGGTCTCTTCAACAGAGTACACGGCAGCGGTTTGTTTACAAGAGGTCAGACACAGGTCATGACTATCGCAACTCTCGGCCCTGTCAGCGACGCACAAATGCTCGACGGAATATCCGAAGAAGATACAAAGAGATACATGCACCACTACAATATGCCCGGATATTCGGTAGGCGAGGCTAAGAGTTCAAGAAGTCCCGGACGCCGCGAAATCGGTCACGGCGCACTTGCAGAGCGTTCTCTTATCCCCGTACTTCCCTCCGTTGAAGAATTTCCCTACGCTATGCGTCTTGTTTCCGAAGTTGTAAGTTCCAACGGGTCAACTTCTCAAGCATCGGTATGCGGTTCAACACTCGCTCTCATGGATGCGGGCGTGCCGATTAAAGCTCCCGTAGCCGGTATTTCCTGCGGCCTTATCACCGAAGGTGAAAGATGGATGACCATGATAGATATTCAAGGTCTCGAAGACTTCTACGGCGATATGGACTTCAAAGTTGCAGGTACACATAAGGGCATTACTTCAATTCAGATGGACCTCAAGATTGACGGTTTGACACCTGAAATAATCAAAGAAGCGTTCGAAGTAACTCACAAAGGACGTGACTACATTATCGATGAAATCATACTTAAAGCTATTCCCGAACCTCGCAAGGAAGTTTCCGAATTCGCGCCTAAGATGCTCGCTATGAAAATTCCCGTTGACAAAATCCGTGAAGTTATCGGTTCGGGCGGCAAGGTTATACAGAAAATCTGTGCCGAAACAGGTGCAAAGCTCGATATCGAAGACGACGGAAGTTTGTTTATCTCGGCAGTTGATAAGAATTCTATCGATGCAGCTAAAGCCATTGTCGACGGCATAGTATTTGAACCTGAAGTAGGTGCTATATACGAGGGCACCGTAACGAGAATTCTTCCCATCGGCGCATTTGTTGAATTTGCTCCCGGCAAAGAAGGCATGGTTCATATTTCAAAACTTGACTTCAAGCGGACGGAAAAAGTTGAGGATGTTTGCAACGTCGGAGATA
>CAZCSZ010000245.1:0-2458 GCA_964501305.1 uncultured Ruminococcus sp. | reverse complement strand
AACATAGCGCAAACAGCATGGAAATAACCAGCACCGTTGATAGTAATTTTTTCATGTCGTTTTCTCCTTCAACTTAGTCTCTTGTATATTCAGTCAATAAGGTCAAGAGTTTTAAGCCGTGACAGAAAGCTTTCAACGTCACGTGAGCACGTTTCTCTGTCAATTTCGTACTCTTTAAGCAGTTTATCGGTGATATCGTCTGCACTCTCGCAGTCGGGAAGCAATTCCCATATACGCGCACCGACTTCGGATACACTGAACAGGCCGTTATGCTGTGCTACTCACGTACCCGTTGGAACAAGCACATAATCTCCAGCAATTTCGTGGAGCACGGCATCGGTTTTATCTCTCATCGGCTTTCACCTTTCCGTCTTTAATCAAATCAAATTCGTTTCGGTACAGTTCCACAAGCTCGTGTACCATATCGCAAATATATTGAGGTTTCTGAGGTATACTACCGCCGCTATGGGCGCCTTTCGGTTTTCAAAAATTCCGCTCGTTCCCGAAAACGGAAACCCGAACGCCGTAAACACACCGTCGTCTTCTGCAATAAGCGTGCAGTCGCCGTTTATAATACTCGCGCCTCGGTGTTTCCTCCAAAGCTCAGCCTGAGTCGATTTGCCCGTGCCCGACGGAGCGGTAAAAAGGACTGCGCCGTACTTTGTGAGCACAAATGAAGAATGGAGAACAAATGCATTTTAAGCCTGAATCATATGTTAAAATCAAAGCGTTCTGTACACAAACGCCGCTTTAAATGGTACATCCATGTCAAGCGGCACCGTAACTCTGTATAATTTCGGACTGTCTCCGTCATATTCGACAAGCGCATACGACGGATTCAGAACAGTGCCTTTGCCGTCGTAAAAGCCTATATATCTCAATATTTTACCTTCATCCGAATATGCTCTGTAAAACAAATCTTCGTATAGAAGCTTGCCGCTGGGTCCGGGCAGGCTGTCGGCAAAATCAAATACATATTCAATGTCAAGACTGTCTTTATCGGTTAAAAACAGCGAATACGTCGGCACGTCTTCATATTCAAGCGGCGTGTCAACGGAAAAACCGCATTCCGACTTCGTAACGTTTTGTATACCGTTTTTCGATATTCACGTCATTCCTCCGCCGCTGTAACGAACATAATTTTGCTCGTATCGATTTTAAAATGACTTGCGGGAATTATTACAGACTGACCTGCTTTTATTCCCTGCGCCAAAGTTGCGCTGTACGTTATTCCGCAGAAATACTTGCCGTTTTTCGTCTGCTTGAAATAAACCGTTACGGCGCCGTTATAATCTCGATCGGATTTGTTTGTAATGTTGAGCGTGTAATCTCTGCCCGTAACAATAAATACATCGGACATAAGATTCATTCCTTCATCGACAAAAGGAGCAACGTTTTCGGCAACTGCGTATTTGAGCTGACAGTCTTGTACATATTCCTTCTTTTGACTTTCAAGAAGAACCGAGGAGCCCGACGGGAGAGTTGTCAGTTTGAAACTGTAAACTTCCTCTTCGGCAGTAACTGTTATCTGTGCGTATTGGATGTCTCTCGTGCCGATATTTGCGATTTCCACCGTCGCTACACCGTTTACACTGCCATCATCACCGTTCTCGATGTATTCACCGCTGTAGGCGCCGAGAGAGCGTATTTCAAGGCCATTCCCGAGGTCATATCCATCAAGAACGCCGTTCGTTGCGGTGCAACCGTCAATCATCTCCCACTCGGCACCGTTTTGTACATTATCGTCTTTGGTTTCATCTGTTATAATTCCGGTGTCGGCAAGAGTCGGTATAACAGGCTCGCCGTATGACTGTGTGTCCGTTACACTTTCCCCGTCGGAAACGGACGTATCGAAATCGCCGTCTGTAATGCTGCCACGGCTCAAAAGGAATACAAGAGCCACTGCGGCAGCTGTGCATATAATCGCCGCGACGACAATAATATTCCGCATTTTATTAACTGTTTGTGGTTTCTACGGCTTTTTCAAAATAATCTCCGGATATACTTATACTATTATGTTATTATTTTATCATCAATACTTATAGTTGTCAATATCAACTTACAAAAATTAAACCGCATCAAAGCATTTTTTTGTACATTTTAGCGGAAATAAATCCGTTTCACTTGGAATAATCGGAGTTCGAAAGTCTAAAACATCACCGCCAATACTACCTCTTTGCTAACATATACCGTCGCAACTGTCGGAGGCTAAAGAAAAAGCAAAAAAATATTTAAAGCTGTCTTTGCCGTTTTTATGGCGTTTTTGACTGTCGGCAAGCCAAAGGGTAAAGCGATATTCTCTTTTAAAACGAATGTCGCTTACACCGTTGAAATCAAACAGCAAATCGGCAAATTCCGACTTTTTAAGTCAAGCATGGGGATTTATGCGTTAATGTCAAAAATCGGGCAGCGTAAAGCTGCCCGATTACGGTTATTATTTAAGCCCAGCTCATTGTAC
>CAZCSZ010000244.1:0-2468 GCA_964501305.1 uncultured Ruminococcus sp. | reverse complement strand
TGCGGCAGGCATCGGCAACATCCACGGCAAATATCCCGCAAACTGGGCAGGTCTCTCATTTGAAACTCTCGATGCCATTCAGCAGAAAACAGGCGATATGCCCCTCGTTCTCCACGGCGGCACAGGAATCCCCGCAGATATGATTAAGAAGGCAATTTCCCTCGGAGTTTCCAAAATCAATGTTAATACTGAATGTCAGCTCTCATTCGCAGAGGCTACACGTAAATACATTGAAGCAGGCAAAGACCTTGAAGGCAAGGGCTTTGACCCCAGAAAGCTCCTCGCTCCCGGCACAGAGGCTATTAAAGCTACCGTTAAAGAAAAAATGGAGCTCTTCGGCTCCGTCGGCAAGGCGTAAACCTTCCATAATACGGGGCGTTGCCCCACACCCCATGAGCCTTGCTCATGCGAAAACTTTATACAGTGGTTCAGTTACAGTGATGAAGTCAAATTTGGCTTCATCACTTTTCTTTTAAGGCTTTTTGAAAAAACCGGAGAGGTACGGGGCAACGCCCCACTTATGCCGAAGGGCAAAGCACCGCATAACGCAATCAATCGCCCGCCTGTGGGCGACACTTCGCAAGGAGCGTCGCCCATAGGCGGGCTGATGTATACACGCTTACCGCACGGCTCTTCTCGGTATTTACCTTGAGCCTTAACTCTTTCTAAGGCACCTTGTGCTTGTTTCAAGCAATCTTTCTCTTCTTCGTTTACTCTTTGCTAACAGTACAATGCCCTCAGCAAGATCGATATGTATAAAAACAGACCTTTCTTTCGCTTTACCTTAGCTATATCCTCTACGGCCGATAAAACATCCGCACCTAAATGGAACCGCACCTCTGCATCGGAGATTATTACACCGTCCAACTTTCCTTATCGGTTGAGGCAATGATGGGAGAACGCTCTAAAATATTATATATTTCAGTATTTTTCATTTAATTCTCCCAAAAAATTAAAAGAGATACAAAGCCGGTTTAACTTTGTATCTCTATTCTCTGTAATGTATTATACCATCAAAGCTCAAGCGCAATTTGCAAATTTGCTTTAAAACAAGCCGGTTATTCTACCCTTTTCATCAACATCAATCCGCTCGGCAGCAGGAGACTTCGGCAGACCGGGCATAGTCAGTATATCACCGGTCATAACAACTATAAAGCCTGCTCCGGCTGACACCTTAACATTTTTAACGGTTACCCTAAAGCCCTCCGGTGCTCCGAGTTTTGACGGATCATCCGAAAAGCTGTACTGAGTTTTAGCTATACATACCGGCAGCTTATCAAAGCCAAGCTCAGTCAGCTGAGCTATCTGCTTTTTGGCATTAGGCATAACAACTATTCCGTCACCGCCGTAAACCTTTTTAACAACAGCGTCTATTTTATCCTCTATGGAGGCCTCAAGTTCATAAGCAAAGGTGAAATCTCCGCGTTCGCTTTCGCAAAGACGGACAACCTCTCTTGCAAGCTCCTCTCCGCCTTCGCCGCCCTTTGCCCATACATCGGAAAGAACCGTATTAACACCGAGCTCACGGCACTCGTTTATAATAAACTCAATTTCCTTATCTGTATCGGTCGGGAAACGGTTAACCGCTACAACGCAGGGAAGCTTATAAACATTCTTAATATTTGAAACATGGCGAAGTAGATTGGGTATTCCCTTTTTGAGTGCTTCGATGCTTTCCTCTCCAAGCTGATTCTTATCCATTCCGCCGTGCATTTTAAGCGCTCGAACGGTTGCAACAATAACAACAGCGTCGGGCTCAAGTCCTGCCATTCGACACTTAATATCCAAAAACTTTTCCGCGCCGAGATCTGCTCCGAAGCCTGCCTCGGTGATGGTGTAATCTCCCATTTTAAGAGCGAGCTTTGTTGCCATAACAGAATTGCAACCATGAGCTATATTGGCAAACGGGCCGCCGTGAACAAAGGCGGGTGTTCCCTCAAGGGTTTGAACAAGATTAGGCTTTAAGGCATCGCGAAGCAGGGCAGTCATAGCTCCTACTGCCTTTAAATCCGCAGCAGTAACCGGTTTATCGTCATAGGTATAGCCGACTATTATCCTGCCTAAGCGCTCCTTTAAATCGCTCAGCGAGCTTGCAAGGCAGAAAACCGCCATAATTTCGCTGGCAACCGTTATTTCAAAGCCGTCCTCTCTCGGCACTCCGTTGGCCTTGCCTCCCATTCCGTCCACAATAAAGCGGAGCTGTCGGTCATTCATATCAACGCAGCGCTTCCAGGTTATTTTTCTGACATCTATTCCCAGGGCATTTCCCTGCTGAATATGGTTATCCAGCATAGCGGCAAGAAGATTGTTAGCCGCACCTATGGCATGAAAATCTCCGGTGAAGTGAAGATTAATGTCCTCCATAGGAACAACCTGAGCATATCCGCCGCCGGCAGCTCCGCCCTTAACTCCGAAAACCGGGCCGAGTGAGGGCTCTCTGAGAGCAACCGTAACATCCTTGCCTATTC
>CAZCSZ010000243.1:0-2481 GCA_964501305.1 uncultured Ruminococcus sp. | reverse complement strand
ACTCAAAACAGAAAAGCCGCAAAAGAGCTGTTTCGATGCGGCAAGGATCTCTTCACGATGGCTATGTTCGGAGTATTCGGCCTTATGTTGGCACAACTGACTTTTTTGAAGGCTATAGACGCATCCGATGCGGGAACCGCAACGGTGCTTCAGTATACGGCGCCGATACTTATTATAATATTCGTATGTATAAAAACGCTGAGACTGCCTACGCTCACCGAGGCGGTATCTATAATTCTTGCGGTTACCGGGGTATTTCTGTTGGCGACAAAAGGCAACTTCTCGCTTGCAATACCGCCGAAGGCGCTGTTTTACGGTATGCTGACCTCGGTCGGAATGATGCTCTTTACTCTTTTGCCGCAGAAAATAATCCCAAAGTACGGCAGCATCCTTATCACGGGACTTGCCATGCTGTGCGGCGGAATCGTAATGTTCTTCCTCGTGAGACCTTGGCGTTTTGAAGTCCACTTCGATTTTGTCAGCGTAATAGCCTACATTGGACTTGCGGTAACGGGGACGACAGTCGGCTACACGCTTTACATGCAGGGAGTTGCCGATATAGGCCCGCTCAAGTCAAGTATGATAGCGAGCATAGAGCCTGTTGCATCGGCAATATTTGCGGCTCTTTTGGGAACGAAATTCGTATGGCAGGACTACGTGGGAATGAGCTGTATCATAGTTACGGTGTTCATTCTGTCTATTCCCCCGAAGAATTTAAAGGTTAATTTTCACCCGACAAAACACCCGAAACGGGTAAAGGAGAAAACGAATGAAGAATAAAGTGTCTTTTGAGGTCAAACTTGATGCGGATATGTACAGAAAATTCGCATATGTTGCACAGGCGGAGGGAATGACCCTCAACAATTATATTCTCCGTCTTGCGAGAACCAATATATCTTACTTTGAAAAAGTAAAAGGAAAAATCAAACCCGAACAGCTAAGCGGCATCGAATTGCCCGAAGGCGGGGAATAGAACGGAGGCAATATGGTATTTTCATCACTTGAATTTCTGTTTCTGTATTTCGCGGTATCGATTTTGATTTATTTTGCGGTGCCGATGAAATTCAGAAATGCTGTCTTGTTTATAGTGAGCCTTGTTTTCTACGGATGGGGTGAACCCGTTTATGTGTTCTTGATGATAGGAACTATTCTCATAGACTATGTTTGCGGATATTTCGTCGGAAAACATAAAGAGAGCAACCGAAAGAAAGCGAAAGTCTATATGATAGTGGCGATAGCGTCAAATCTTGCGCTGCTTGCGTTCTTCAAGTACTATAACTTCGCAGTCGAAAACCTGAATTTAATTCCCTTCATTAATATTAAAGAGATTAACGTTGAACTTCCGATAGGAATTTCGTTCTACACATTCCAAGCACTTTCTTATGTCATAGACGTTTACAGAGACGAGGCGAGAGTCCAAAAAAGCCCCGTTGCATTCGGCGCATACGTTACGCTTTTTCCTCAGCTTATAGCGGGGCCTATTGTAAGGTATCAGGATGTTGACAACGAGCTGAGACATCGTGAACACTCGCTGTTTCTTATGTCCTCCGGAATACGTACTTTCGTTTGCGGTGTGGCAAAAAAGGTATTGCTTGCAAATGCCGCCGGCGCCGTATGGGAGTCGTTCAGAGTGTCAAACACGGCTCTCGGCGCATGGCTTGGGCTTATATTTTACTCGTTCCAAATCTACTTTGACTTTTCCGGATACTCCGATATGGCAATAGGACTCGGAAAAATGCTCGGCTTTCACTTCAGGGAGAATTTCTACTATCCTTACGTGTCGACGAGTATAACCGATTTCTGGCGCAGATGGCATATATCTCTCGGCACATGGTTCAGGGAATATGTATACATACCTCTCGGCGGAAACAGAAGGGGCGCGGCGAGAACCTATTTCAACATATTTGTTGTATGGTTTCTGACCGGTTTGTGGCATGGGGCATCGTGGAACTTTATTCTGTGGGGACTTTACTACGGTGTGATTTTGGTTATCGAAAAGACTTTCCTTCTGAAACTCCTTAAAAAATTGCCCGCATTCATAAGCCACATTTATTCGGTCGTGCTTATTCTCTTCGGCTGGTGGCTGTTCGTTTTCGAGGATATTTCGGAGGGAATAGAATATCTCGGCACTATGTTCGGCAAAGGTGTCACATTCACAAACGGCGCCGTAAGCTTCGATGCTTTGTCAAACCTTTTGCTTTTTGCAATATTGGTGCTTGCATCGACTCCCTTGCCGAGAAGGATTTATTACAGACTGTGTGAAAAAAGCAAGGCGGCGAGAATTGCTTTTTCCGTTGTCACGTGCGCAGTGCTCGTTATATGTACGGCTTACCTTGTCAACTCGTCATACAATCCGTTTTTGTATTTCAGATTTTAAGGAGGAAGCATGAAAATCAGATATAATTCAAATATAAATGCAGATGAAGAGCAGAAGATAATGCTTGATAAGCAAAGAGAGCTAGAAAAAACAGACAGGCAGAA
>CAZCSZ010000242.1:0-2482 GCA_964501305.1 uncultured Ruminococcus sp. | reverse complement strand
GGGTACGAAACTGCAAATGTCCCGACGACCTATTGGGAGATTGACAAAAGCAAACTCGAAAACGTTGCCGCCGGCACAAAGGGAAAGAGCAAATTTGAATTCTACGGTTATACAGACGGCAAGACCGTCGACTTGGTATACAACCAAATTGTGTACCTTTCCTTTCCGGAACTTGAAAGCACCGAGAGAGAAAGTCGGGAAACGGACCTCGGAGAAGGCGGAAAAATATTTACCTGTGAGTCAAACGGAATGTATTTCCTTGTCATGTACAAAAACGATACCGTAATATACGCATATTCCTCCGACACATTGGATGATATCAAGGAAATACTGACTGAAATCGGTTATTTACAATAAACTCTGCGGCAGTACAAAGCAGGAGAGACGATGGATATATCAAAAGAGTATATAGAGAACGCACTTGACTTTTACAAAATCACCGACACAAGCTACAGACGGCGCTGTATTGAAGACTCACAAAGGACACTTGATAACGAAAAACTGTACATCCGCTTCAAAAACGTATTCGACACTCTTTATTTCGGACACGATGACGAGCGGTACGCCGTGCGTGCGAAAACAAAGGAAGAACTATTCGGTTCCGATTCTCCTGAAGCAATGACGAGTATCACCGTTCTTGCGGGAGTCGGCATTCACAAATCGGGCATGGAGAAATACCGTTTTGACGCCAAGCAAGTATCCAGGCACAGAGAAAGAGTTTGCGGTGTCCTTTGCGACGATATCAAAATGAGAGGAACGGGGTATATACGCCCATCGCAAATGCAGTGGGGCACCAATTTTTCTTTGATTAAGCTTATCGAAGTCGGCAGACTCCAATTTGAACGCACGCTTGACTCGTCCGATACGGTGAATGTTCACATTCCCGCAGGCGCACCTTTGACCCTCTCTTCTGTTTGCGATTCTATAAAAAGAGCACTCGTTCTGCTTGAGGAATATTTCGGGATAAAATCGCCCCGATTTGTATGTAAATCATGGCTTTTGAGTGCCGAAGTTGCCGATATTATACCCGACAGCTCCAATATATCGGTTTTTCGCCGTATGTTCGACGTTACGCCCTCTAAAGACTCAGCGACAGATGACCTTCTCGATTATATATGGAACAGAGACTCCTGTGACTCCTTCTCGGCTTTGGAGGAAAACACCTCGCTTCAAAGAGCAGTCAAAAAATCGCTAATGTCGGGGACAAAGTTTTATGAAGGTTACGGCGTTTTACGCAACGGAGGTATATTTTGAAGAAGATCACGGCCGCATTTTTGTTTTGACTGCGGTTTTACTGTGCTTTTTCGGTTGTGAAGGCAAAGAGAACGGCACTCCAGCACTTGAAATAGAAAAAAACGCCCCGAAAGGGCCTTATACTCTTGCAAACGGCGACAGTTTTTATTTCGATGTTACCGACAGCTATGTTGTGATTTACAAGTCGGATAGTCCCGACACCGTATTTCAGGCATTCGGGCATATAGGCGTTGAAAGCACGCAAAACTCGCTCAATGGTATGCGCTTTGAAGATTTCAGCTTTGACGGAAACTCGGATCTTCTGGTCCCGTGGAAACGTGAAAACGGCATTGTGCGTTATTACGGCTATATTTGGATCTCGGACAGCAAAATATTCGAATACGTGCCGTCTGCGACATCCGTCGGCAATTTATCTGTCGGAGACGGTTTCCTCGAAGGCGAGTGCCTGTCGGTGGACGGCGAAACATACAAAGTCAAATACACATGGAACGGCGACGGGACTATAGAAGAGCAGTCCGCCGACGGCTATGCATCTGCCGTGCTTGAAATCTCAAAAGCTATCTTTGACAAGTCACCGCTCGACGCCGAATATGCAGGGGATATTTTGATTAACAAAACACTGTGCAAATAATATTCCGTTCTGTCGGACGGCGAAATTTTGGGGACTCTCGCCGTAAATACCGAATGTGACAGGTTTTTCCTGTCCGGCGGAAACATGGTTTACTTTGAAATCGAAACGGATGGCAAAACGGTCGCTTCATTTTCCGTGAACACGTACGACGGGGAACCCTACGGCTACTATTGTGAGGCATATCACACTCTTTCCGACAATGCAAAAAAGCTGTATGACGAAATATATCTCAAAACAGTCAAAGCAGAGGATTTCTCATACAACGGTGTCGACGCCGTAGCTGCCGTCGAAGCAATACGCAAAGACCATCCCGAAGTCGACAGCTACTTTTTGCCTATATACGGTGCCGACACGGTTGAGGCATCCTACTATTACTGTTGGGCTCCCTACGTTTCGACGGATGAGACGGACTGCGACATCATCAAAAACGCCGTTTCGGAATTTGACACTTACATAAGCAACACCGTATCCGCAATTCCGTCAGGGTTGTCCGGTGAGGACAGGTATATTTATCTTGCGCAGAAGTTTGCCTTTCTTTACCTTAATGAACACAGACACGAGAAAGAGGACGGAATCGGACTTCTTATAGCGGGAGAC
>CAZCSZ010000241.1:0-2510 GCA_964501305.1 uncultured Ruminococcus sp. | reverse complement strand
GACTTATTAATAACCTGTCAAAAGGCTTTAAACAAAGGGTCGGCATAGCTCAAGCGATTCTCGGAAATCCCGAAATCATAATTCTCGATGAACCGACCGTAGGACTTGACCCGACTCAGCTTATAGAAATCAGAAATCTGATAACCGAACTCGGCAAAGATCACGCAGTTGTCCTTTCAAGCCACATCATGGGTGAAATCACCGCTGTTTGCGATTATATTATTATGATAGCTCACGGCAAAATAGTCGCCGAAGGCACTCTTGAAGAACTTGAAGGAAACAAAAACGGTACAACCGTTACGGTTGAATCAAGAGGCAATGCCGAATCGGTTAAAGAAGAGCTTTCAAAACTTGAAAACACAGCTTACATCAGAATTGACGAAACGGGTCATTCCGTCAAGTCGGTCATCGAAGCCCGCAAGGGATTTGATATTCGATAGGATATTTTCGCCGCATTCGTCAGAGCAAACGCTCCCATTCTGGAAATGACAAGTACATCCGTCGGGCTTGAGGACCTCTTTATCAAGATAACGTCCATGCCCGCTCCCGATGATGTGGAAGAGAACAAAGAGCAACCTGCAAAGCCCGCAAGGCAGTCGAAATCGTACAATCCTCTCGGAAAGGCTTACCTTGACAGCGAAACACCTGCAGACGGTGAAGAAGAATACAGCCCGCTGTTTTCGGACAGCAGTGCTTACGAGGCACAGGTCGACTGCACCGATGGCTGTACGGAAAACGCGCAGGACAATGACAGCGGCGACAACGGAGGTGACACGGAATGAGTGCTATATATAAGAAGGAACTCAAGAGCGCATTTTGCGGAATGACAGGGGTTATTTTTGCGGCTTATGTGCTTGTGTGGTTCGGCATATTTACGGTGGTTGTCAATATTTATCAGGGTTATCCTCAATTTGAATACACGATAGCCAACGTAGCGTTTATATCTCTTCTTGCAATACCGGTTATTACAATGCGTTCGTTTTCCGAAGAGAAGCATTCGAAAACAGACCAACTTCTGTATTCCCTTCCGATTAAAACGCCGACGGTTGTTATTGCAAAATATCTTGCAATGCTCACCGTGTTTGCCGTACCCGCACTTATAGCGATGGTTTACCCCTTTGTTTTCTCGGCATTTGGAACGGTTTATATAAACACAGCATTTTCGACAATGCTTGCATATTACCTTCTCGGTTCTTCGCTCATAGCAATATGTATGTTTATCTCATCGCTCACGGAAAGTCAGGTTATAGCCGCTATTCTCAGTCTCGGCTCAATAATACTAATCTACTATCTCTCGGCGATTTCTTCCCTGTTTTCAACATCGGCCTCAACATCGGTTTACGTGCTTTTGGCTGTTTGCGTTGTAATCGGTGCCGTTGCATACAAAATGACGGAGAATCCGATTGCGGCAGGGGCTGTTGCGTTTGTCCTTGCGGCGGCATGCATTATCGTCTACGCCGTGAAGTCAACTCTTTTCGAAGGTCTTGTACCGAATATTCTTTCAAGCCTTGACCTTTTCAGCAAGACAAACAAATTTATAAACGGCGTGCTTGACGTAAAAGCCATAGTGTTCTTCCTCAGCACGATAGTATTCTTTAACTTTTTGACGGTACAGTCCGTTGAGAAAAAGCGTTGGAACTGAGGAGGCGGCAAAATGAAAAAATTCAGCAGAAAAACTCTTAAAATCGGCTCTTTTACGCTTATTTCAACGGCCGTCGTGCTTGCACTTTTGGTTTTCGTAAATCTGTTCACGGGCGAACTTCCGTCATTAATGACGGCCATAGACACAACCTCGGAAAAACTTTACGGAATAGGCGACACGACAAAAGAAATGCTCTCGAAAATCGGCAGTGATATCGATATATACATGCTTGTCGAAGACGGAACGGAAAGCAAAACCGTAATCCAGGTTGAAGAGCTGATACAAAAATACGCGGATGAAAATCCAAAAATCACATTTACCGAAGTTGACCCCGCACTCAAGCCCACATTTGCTAAGCAGTATACCGAGGAAACACTCTCAAACGGTGCTGTAATAGTTGTTGCGGGCGACAGAAGCAGAGTTATCAAGGATACGGAATGGTTTGTTTACGATACTCAGTACGGCGAGATGGACGCAGCAACTTACCAGGGATATCAGGCATACGGTTACGTTGACGGTTCGGACCCGCTTATGTTCTACGGTGAGATGAAGCTCACGGGTGCTATTTCATACGTCACGAGCAGTGACCTTCCCACCGTATACTTCACATCGGGACACGGTGAGGCAACTCTTAATTCAACCTTCCTCGGTTATATCTCAAACGAAAACATAGAAACGCAGACTGTAAACCTCATGACCGGCGACGGCGCTGTGCCCGAAGACTGCGATATTCTCTTCGTGAACATGCCTCAGCAGGACCTCTCGGAGTCGGAAGTTGAAGCAATCAAAGAATACTACTCGAACGGCGGAGACGTTATGCTTATTACGTACTGTATCTACTTCAGTTCGGAGGCAATGCCCAACCTTA
>CAZCSZ010000240.1:0-2515 GCA_964501305.1 uncultured Ruminococcus sp. | reverse complement strand
GAAACAACTTAAAAGACCGCAGTATACCTGTCTTTAAAGTAAACGGGCATCGGTTTTTGACACCAAAAATCAACCCACAGCCTAAAGGCGTGTGGACTTATCAAAGACAAAAACAAAGATAAAGTTCATGCTTTGGTATGAGGCTTGCGTTGCTCTTGATGTCAGACTCAGTATGGAAAATCGTAAAAATAAAATGCCTGATAACGCAAAGCGGCGGCACAGCATCCGCTGTACCGTCACCTTACATAAACACTTAGTTATCGAACCTTGGCTAACGGCCATCGCCCTTTGCGTTGTGTTATTCGAACATCTGCTCCGGCTTTTCTGCGGCTGTTTTGTCGGAGCTTTTTAGAAAGTGGCTGTAGATATCCGCCGTGACGCTTGTTCGCGCGTGGCCTGCTCTACCGGCCACTGTGACCAGCGGTACGCCTGCTGCAATCTGCATGGTGATGTTTGCATGCCGCAGGGAATGCACCGTCCTGTGGGGCATTTCCTGCCGCGTCGTACACCTTATGAATCCATGTGTATATTCAATGGTGGAATATCAGCCTAATGCAAGCGGCACCATTTGAAACCGAGCGGTGCCGCTTGATGTTTATATTACGTTCGACCAAAGCACGGTTTTGATACAACTGAACATCAAAAATCAAGCCACAAAGAGCCTGAGCCGAAATATCTATTGCCCGTCTGTTCCGTCGGAAGGTGCCGAAAAAAGCGTACAACCCGATTTTTTCAGATACTCGATTTTTTCTTTCAGTACATCCTCACTCATATTATAACGTTTCGCGAGGCACGAAAGGCACAAAAACTGCGAAACGGAGTTTGAAATCATTTTTCTGTTCATCGCCGCTTCGTCGAAGGATACACTTTTTCGGCATTCATAACAGTTAATGCTCATTTTGCAAGCCTTGCCTTATAGATTTTGAAGCTGTGCGGTGCAAGTGTCGGATTCATTCCGTCATGTTTTACCGAAAGCGTCTCCCCTGTTATTACGTCACGCATTTCAAGTCCGTAGCCTGTACCGGACGGAATTCCGTAATCGTCAAAATAAAACGGTATCCATTGCGGGACTTCATCAAAGTTGAAGAAGCATACTAAAAATTCATTTCCCGCAAGAAGCTTTATAAATGCAAGTCTTACGTCAAAAGCATAGCGCTGTTTTTCTTCGTAATACGGAGGCCTGCACTCTTCGTCACGGTCAATTGCTATAAGTTCTCTGTTTTGAAGTATGTCCTTTATCTCATCGCCGACGTTTCTCAAATCGCAACCTATCATAAGAGGAGCGCCGAAAACGCACCAAAGGGCAAAATGCATCAAGTATTCATCATTTGTACATCCGTTTGAATAGCTTACATGCCCGTTTCCGCCCATTCCCACAACAAGCATATCAATATCGTTGTAGCATCCCGGCGCCGAGCTGTAAAGGCTTCTGAGCTGTGACATCGCATTGTTTCTAAATGAGTCAAAATTATCGTTGATATCTCCCGTTGAGCGGAAAAGATTAGCGCCGACGGAACGCATCCATTTGTGCGGTTCTCCCTGTCCCACAGGACATGCGGCGTACATTATTTCCCGGCCAGTCGCTTTGAGCGCCATGGACATTGTCAGATATGCATTTCGTATATCGGCGCTTCCCGGGAAATGACAGAGGTCGTATTTAAGATAGTCAACTCCCCATTCGGCAAACATTTCCGCATCTTCATATTCGTGACCGTAGGAACCGGGGAAACCTTGACAGGTAAATGTCCCGGCTGCGGAATAAATACCGAACTTCAGCCCTTTTGAATGTATGTAATCGGCAACGTATTTCATGCCGTGCGGGAATTTTTCCTTATTAACGACAAGCTTTCCGTCTTTTCTCTCGCGTTCCATCCAGCAGTCGTCAATTACAACATACTCGTATCCCGCTTCGAGATATCCTTTTTCAGCCATAACGTCGGCAGTTTCAAGAACTACCTTTTCGTTAACATTCGGGCCGAAGGTGTTCCATGAATTCCAGCCCATGGGCGGTGTTTGTGCTAACATTGCAATACCTCTCTTAACTTCATTTATAATCTTTATACCATGCATTTTCCCCGTTGTCAAGTATTATTTACAGCAAGCGCCCTGTCTGCTTGCTTATTTGAAGAAAGCATGCCCATGCACGATATTGATTTTCCGTGGAATTTCATATATAATGAATATAATCAAAAAACGGCGTTTTCAGCCGTATTATAAACTTGATTTAAGGTATAAACCGTACAATGTTAGCAAACACAGACAAAAAGGAGCCTTGCCGCATATGAGAATACTGATAGCAGAAGATGAGCCTTCCCTTTCAAGAGCACTTGTGAAAATATTCGAGAAGAACAACTGCTCCGCCGATGCGGTTTTTAACGGCGACGACGCTGTAATTTACCTCGAAAGCGGAGATTACGATGTTGCCGTTATGGACATAATGATGCCGAAATGCGACGGTATTACGGCGCTCAAAAGACTCCGTGAGCGCAAATGCACAACTCCGATTTTACTGCTG
>CAZCSZ010000239.1:0-2519 GCA_964501305.1 uncultured Ruminococcus sp. | reverse complement strand
AGTTTTCACTTGAGACCTTTCCAAAAAGGCTCATGGGGTACGGGGAGAAATCCCGCAAATGGAATTGCTTTGGATTAATTTGAATTGTACTCGTCGAGCTCAAACCAGAATGTGCTTCCGAATCCGGGCTTGCTTGTTACTCCGAAGTGAGCCCCGTGAAGCAGGAGAACCTTTTTAACGATAGAAAGGCCAAGACCGCTTCCGACGGTTTCACGCTTGTGAAAGGAGCTTCCTCTGTAGTACTTTTCCCAAATCATTGGCAATTCATCGGGGAATATTCCGTCGCCGCTGTCGGTAATACTTATACGAACTTTGCCGTCGTTTGCGGTTTGAGAAACTTTTACCGTTTTGTCCTCTCCTGTGTAATTAACGGCGTTGTTAATAAGATTATAAAGGACTTGCAAAATCCTTGTTTTATCAGCTTTCACCGTAACATTTCTGTCTGCCTCGTATACAATTCTGTATCCTTTTCTTTCAACGAGCTTGTCATAACGTTTTATAGTATCTTCAATTATGCGATTCAGGTTAAAGACTTCGGGATGAGTTATAACTTCGCCACCCGTCAGCTTTGAAAGCTCTAAGAGGTCACTGACAAGAAGGGAAAGACGCTCTGTTTCATCGATAATGATTTGCATATTTTCTGGTGTCATTTCGCCCGGTATATCCCTCATGACTTCGCTGTAACCCGAAATGAGTGTCAGAGGTGTTCTGAGATCATGGGAAATATTCGCGATTAACTCTTTTTGCATACTGTCCAACTTTGAAAGTTCGCCAGCGGCATAATTCAAGGCGTCACCGAGCTGTTTTGCCTCAAGAAATGCCGTGTTGTCAAAATTGACATCGTATTTTCCCGTTGCCAGAAGAGCTGCTTCCTTGCTCATTGTGTTAAAGGGCTTTGCAAGCTTTTTCGATATAATAACGGACAAAATCGCGGCAACTACAATTAAGATTACGGATATAATTGTGAGTTGATAATTTAAAGTTCTTATTGTAGATGCCATGGGAAGCACTTCACTGTCAATAAGTATAAGATAGTCCGTATCCGAATAACTGACAACTGACGACATTATAACGGTTGCAGCTCCGGAATAATCCTGTTCTGCATCAGTCGCATCGCTGCTTTTTCCTGCGTTTTTTCCAACTGTACCGAATTCGACCCTTTTGACGTAGTATTTCTCTGCTTTAGCTCCGTTGTACATATCGTTAAGAAGGCTGTCGGCTGAGATATTATGGATAACGCAAGTCGTTTGTATATGATTGCTTGCAACTGTTTTTCCCGTTGCGTTGTTTATTTGATAGACTGTAATACAGCTGTTGAACTTTGATGATGCGAATCTTACCCCACCTTCAATGTCGTTGTGCTCAACACTTTCAATCAGACTCTCGGCGCAGTGCCGCATATCAAACAGTTTAACGTTCTTGTATATGATATCAAGAAAAACCGATTGGAAAAGCCATAAGAGCACCACAACAAAAACAGTAAAGCAGAAGAAATATATAAACATACGCTTCGATAGGGGAATAGGTTTTTTGTTATTATACGTTTGTGTCAAAACGGTATCCAACTCCTCTCAAGGTTACAATGTATTTCGACGCTTCTCCGAGACTTTTTCTCAAAAGTTTTATGTGAGTGTCAAGTGTTCTGTCGTCGCCGAAATAGTCATAGCCCCAAACTTCCCGTATGAGCATTTCTCTTGTGAGCGCAATGTTTTTGTTTCGAAGCATATAGAAAAACAGATCGTATTCTTTAGGAGACAGCTCGACACGATTGCCGTTTATGAACACGATGCGTGCCGTAATGTCAGCTTTAAGAACACCTAATGTGAAAATGTCATTTGAGGAGCTTGCTTTTTCGCTCGATTGTTTACTCCTTTTCATAACGGCATCTACACGTAGCATCAGTTCTTTTGCCGAAAAAGGTTTGACAACGTAGTCGTCGATACCAAGTTCAAAACCGTTGATTCTGTCGTATTCCTCGCCTCTCGCCGAGAGCATTATTATAGGAATATCGGAGGTCTTTCTTATTTCACGGCATGCCGAAAAACCGTCAAGTTCGGGCATCATTATATCGATTATCATAATGTCGAAGTCTTGATTACGGCACATTTCGACTGCTTCAAGACCATCCTTGGCCTCTGCGATTTCATGCCCTTCAAAAGCCGCATATTTAGCGATAATCTTTCTTATCATCTCTTCGTCGTCGACGACCAATATCTTATACATCTTGTCTCCTTAAAAGCGTGACGATTTGCAGAGTGCCGGCAATCTGCCGGCACTTGCTGGGTTTACTGCTCGAATGAAACTTCGCTCTCCGAAGCGAAATACTCAAAACACTCGATTTCGATATCCATTGTCGTTTTGTTTCTGAGTATTGATGCGGGAATTTTATCCCCGACTCTGTGACCTTTGAGAATTGCTTTAACATCAGCAACGGTTGATACTTCTTTGCCGTCAACTGTTAGAATAATGTCACCTGATTGTAATACATCATCGTTGTATCCCTCTTCTGTTCCGTATAC
>CAZCSZ010000238.1:0-2525 GCA_964501305.1 uncultured Ruminococcus sp. | reverse complement strand
ACCTTGAGCTTAACGCCAAAACATGGAGACAGCCCAATATCGTCGAAATATCGAAACCGACTTCGAAAGTTAAGGTATTCGTTATTCCGACAAATGAAGAGCTCATGATAGCAAGAGATACAGCGGATATCGTATCGAAGCTCTAATTAAAACTCTACAAACTCTACATTAAAATAATAGAAATTAGGCGCCGACGGACTTAAAAACGTCGGCGCTTTGCTTTTTTAATTGGTATAATCAAGTATACATGACCATTCGCAAACAAGCCTTTCAAGGGAAAAAGCGGCGTTTGCGGAACTTGTTGACGGCAGACATATGCTTTCGATATGCGTTCTCGGAAGCTGATATCTGTTATATAGTTTCCACGCCGTCTTCCCGTTGGTGAAAACAGCCTTCACATCGGAATTAAGGATAATATCCGACAAATCGTTGGGCATTGCATTTCTTATTGAGCTGTCAGAGCTGCCTTCTATCTCACAACAGGCAATAACATCCCAGAGTGCTATGCCTCGATCCAAAAGAAAGGCTTTCTTTTCTTCAACGCACGAAAACTCGGCAACACCGCAAAGCCGTGAGAGCACCTTCCAAAATCTATTTTGCGAGTGAGCATAGAAAAAGAGTTCATTTCTTGATTTGACAGAAGGAAAACTGCCGAGTATAAGCACTTTGGAGCGCTCATTCCAAACAGGAGATATAGGATGGTAAATCATTTTTCCTCAAGCTCCCTCACCTGCATTTCATCGGGCATAACACGGGTTGAATAATTTGTACGGTATATGACGTATCCGGGTTTCGCGCTTGCTGGTTTTTTGACATTTTTGACATTTGTATAATCAACATCTACGGCAGAGCCGCCTTTGGCTTTCGAATTACAAGCCGCTATCATGGCAGCTTCGGTGAAGTCAAGTTCCGACGGCTCTTCGCCGTTTTTGCACTTCATCAAAACATGACTTCCGGGCATATTCTTAGCGTGAAACCACCAGTCGCTTTTTTCTGAAAGTTTAAAGGTCACATAATCGTTTGCAAGGTTGTTTTTTCCGCAATAAACGGTATAACCACCGTCGGTTTTATATTTAACGTAAGTCGGAGATAGCCTTTTCTTCTCGCTGTAACCTTTCATTTTAGAGGCATACCCGCTGTGATAAAGCTCGGAGCGGATTTCGGATATTTCCTTTTCTCCGGTCACTCTCGAAAGCGCATCCGAAACGGTTGTAATATACTCAAGCTCTTTTGCCGACAGTTCAAGTTGCTCTGTCAAGTGCTCCTTTGCGGATTTGGACTTGTTGTATTTCTTATAGTATTTCTGCGCATTCTGCGACGGTGTCAGTCTTGAATCAAGAGGTATTTTAACGGGTTTCATTCCGTCATAATAGTTTTCAAGAATGCACTCGTCGAGCCCTTTTTTCAGTCTGTAAATATTGGCAGTCACGAGGTCGGCATAAAGCTTGTATTTCTCGCCGTCGGAGGTTGCTTCGAGTTCCTCGGAAATCAGCGCCGTTTTCTTCAAAATGCGCTTTTCGGCGTTTGCTATAATTCTCTGCACGTCATATGAACGGTGCTTTATCCTCTCGGCATCCGCACGTTTGCAGAAGAACGCATCTATAAGTTCTCCAAAATCCGTACATTCCGTTTTTACGGTGTTCTCACCATATTGACAAATGTCTAAAAAACTGTATTCGACAGGTGTTCCGTCCTGTTTGCAGACAAGCGTGGGTTTACCTGTGCCGTCTTTGATTTTGTCAATTGTCGAAACAAAGCTTCGACATAGCTTTTCGCGGCAATCGTAAAGCGTTCCGTCAACATTTCCGCACGCTGTAAAGACAATTTCACGTGCGGTAACGGGCGCAATACCCGCGAATGTATCAACAATAAATCTTGCTGCCGATTTTTCGGGATTTGCTATCGAGGCCGCCCGCATAAAAGCTCTCTCGTCGGTTTCAAGAGGATTGATTTTATTCTGCGACGGCGGCAGTTCATAAACAGAACCTACAATAACAGGCCTTTTCGACGTCTCGGAGAAATCGATTATTTTGGATGCTCCGATTATCCTGTTTTCGCTGTCCGTGATAATAAGATTACTGTACGTTCCCATTATCTCTATTATCATATGCTTATGAGACAAAAATCCGAGTTCGTCATATGCATCGAAAGTAATCTTTATCGCACGTTCAAATCCGAGCTGTTCGGCACTTATAACTTTTGCGCCCTGAAAATGTTTCCTGAGCATCATGCAGAACATAGGTGCTTTAGCAGGGTTGTCGGGCTTCATTGACGTCATATTAATCCTTGAATTTGACGAACCGACATCAATAAGAAGCCTGTGATTTTCGCCCCTGCATCGTACAGATGTTATTATTTCGTTCTTCTGCGGCTGATAGATTTTTTCAACCTTGCCGTCCTTAATTCTGTTGTTAATCTCCCTTGCGACAAAAGAGACCATTGCGGCATCAAAAGCCATAACTTATCCTTCTTCTTTAATAATCTGACTTTGACCTCCAGACCCCGCCAGCTTGCGGCCAGGGCTG
>CAZCSZ010000237.1:0-2553 GCA_964501305.1 uncultured Ruminococcus sp. | reverse complement strand
GTCTGTATAACGGCATGATACCGTGTTATCTCTATCAGTTTTTTAAGAATAGCATCAACCAATGAGCTTGCCTCAAGGCAAAGTCGAAACACCCCCGAGGGATTAAATCCTTCGGGGGTGTTGCTGAATATTTTTTGCCTGTAAGGTAAATAATAGAAAAAACTTCGGAGGGACGATGAAAAGGCTTAGCGACAACTACACTTCAAATGTTAAAATGCTCGACACCTTGCTTCGGGTGGAGGACAGTTTTGATATTATAAAGCGACAAACAAAATACGCAAACGGGGAACAGACCTTTTATTATATTGACGGTTTTATAAAGGGCGAGTCTATGCAGAAACTTTTCGTCCATTTTCACTCCGTTAAGTCTTTCGGCAACGGCACGACGGGCGACGGTGAGAAGTTCGCAAGAGAACACACTCCAGCAGTCGAAGTCGATGTATCAAGCGATGCCGAGTGCCTTGTTGTCTCCGTACTTTCGGGATGTACCGTAATGCTTGCCGATGCATTTCCGTGTGAAGCGCTTGTAATTGACCTTCGGACATATCCGGCACGGGATGCATCCGAACCCGAAAACGATAAGGTTATGAGGGGAAGTCGGGACGGTTTTGTTGAGACGCTTATGTTTAATACCGCAATGCTTCGCAGAAGGATCAGAAATCCCAAATTAACAGTTGAATACATTTCCGTCGGCAGAAGCAGTAAAACAGATATTGCACTTTGCTATATAAATGACAGAGTAGATACAAAACTTCTGTATAGGTTGAGAAAAAAACTTAAAAGTTCGAACACCGATTCTGTTTCGATGGGACACGAAAGCATTGCCGAAATACTGCTCAGAAAAAGATGGTATAACCCCTTTCCGAAATTCAGGCTTACCGAAAGGCCCGATGTTGCCACCGCTTCGGTTCTCGAGGGAAGTGTTGTTCTTATATGCGACAACAGCCCCGAGGCTATGCTTTTTCCGACATCGGTATTTGACTTTCTTCAAGAGGCCGATGATTACTATTTTTCACCGTTTACGGGTACGTATCTTCGTATAATAAGGCATCTTGTTTTTTGGCTTTCCGTCGTGCTGACGCCAATATGGTACCTTGCAATATCAAATGCAGACATATTGCCTGCGCAGCTTCTTTTTCTTGTGCCGAAAGAACCGGGCGCAATACCTGTGATACTTCAACTGTTTTTAACCGAGTTTGCACTTGACGGTTTGAAGCTCGCATCTCTCAACACTCCCGATGCTCTGTCAAGTTCGCTGTCTGTTGTCGGCGGACTTCTACTCGGAGACTTTGCGGTCAAAGTAGGTATCTTGTGCCCCGATGTGATTCTCTATATGGCATTTGTCGCAACCGCAAATTTTACTCAGTCAAGTTATGAACTCGGTTATGCTTTTAAGTATCTTCGAATGTTTATTCTGCTTTTGACGTCACTATTTAACTTTTGGGGTTTTGCGGCGGGATTTGCAATAGGACTGCTTTTCCTATGCACGAACCGTTCGTTCGGAGGAAAAAGCTACCTGTATCCCTTGATACCTTTTAACGGAAAAGCTCTTGTGAGACTTTTGTTTAGACCTCTTAAGCACGACTGATTAACTGTTTTTGACTATTGAAAACAGTGAATTCAACACTGTCCACATTCTTTGATAGTACTTCATTATATTCCAAACCGAAATACCCGAGATTTGCAGTTCGTATGCGAGACGTGACATTTCGTCAACACTTTTTGCGTTTTCGAACCAGACGGTATGTTTGACCGCTTTTGTATCCTCTTTGACAAAATAATCGTAGTAAGGAGATGCCGCCGTGTAGTCGTAGAGGATTTCGGCGTGCATCTCTTTTGCCCGTTTTACGGCCTCGTCGTTTGAAAGAGATGAAGCAACGCTCTCACCTCTAATGTACGGCAGTGTCCAGTCATAACCGTAATTTGGCATACCCATAAAGAGTTTCGACGGCGTAATTTCACTTATCGCGTAATTCATCACCTGGCGTACTTTGTTTATGGGAGAGACTGCCATCGGCGGGCCGTATGTATATCCCCATTCGTACGTCATTACAAGAGCCTTATCAGTCGCATTGCCGACTCCCGAATAGTTATGCCCTTCGTAAAGAAGCCCTCTCATATTCTGCGATTCTTTCGGAGCAAGGGATGCAAACAGTACTTTGCCGTCGCCTATTTCGTTTTTGAGTATTTTAAGAAAATTGACATATGAATCCGAAAGCGGGCCTTGAATATATTCAAAATCCACGTCAATGCCGCCGTAACCTTTGCTCCTCATTACGTCTGCGGCGTTTTTCGCAACCCTTTCAGACAGCTCTTTGTCTTTCAGAATTTGAGAGACAAGTTCGTTTGAGAATATGCCGTCGGAATTGAGTGAGGTGAGCATCATAAGCGGGGTAGTCCCGTACTCTTTTGCAAATGAAATAATTTTGTCGTCGCCTTCGGGGTAAATAAGGGTTCCGTCTTTGTTTAAACCGTAAGAAAATACCGAAATGTATGTGAGATAAGGAAGCGTTTTTCTGAGTGTTTCTTCTTCAATGTACGGATATGCGTAAC
>CAZCSZ010000236.1:0-2603 GCA_964501305.1 uncultured Ruminococcus sp. | reverse complement strand
TCCTTCGCAGGACATGGTTCTCGGTTCGTTCTATCTTACACTTGACAGAGCAGGCGAACCCGGCGAGGGAAAGGTTTTCCGCGACTTCAACGAAGCCATGATGGCTTACCAGAACAAAGTTATAGGACTTCATACTCCTATTAAAGTTAAAGTCGAAAAAGAGATTGACGGCGTTATGAAGTCGAAAATCATCGATGCGACAATGGGTCTTCTTATATTTAATCGTCACATCCCTCAGGACCTCGGTTATGTTGACAGAAGCGACCCCGAAAAAGCATTCGACCTTGAAATAACCAAAGTTACAACCTCCAAAGACCTCGGTAACATCATTGACCGCTGTATCAAAAAACATGGCTTTGAAGTTACGGCTACAATGCTTGACGAAATCAAATCAATGGGTTATAAGTACTCAACGCAGGCGGCAATATCGATCTCTGTAGCCGACGTTACGATACCTCCTAAGAAATATGAGCTCGTAAAGCAAGCCGAAAAGAAGGTCGATACAATCACAAAACACTTCCAGAGAGGCGAACTCACCGAAGAAGAACGTTACAGAAGTGTTATTTCGACATGGGAAACAACCACAAAAGAGGTTGTAAACGCACTTCAGGAAAACTTCGACAGTTACAATCCGATTAAGATGATGTCGGACTCCGGTGCCCGCGGTAGTATGACTCAGATGAGACAGCTTGCAGGTATCAGAGGACTTATGTTTGCAACAGGCGGCCGTGTCCTTGAAATCCCGATTAAATCGAACTTCCGTGAAGGTCTTAATATACTCGAATACTTCGTTGCGGCGCGCGGTTCCAGAAAATCGCTTTCCGACACTGCTCTTAAGACAGCCGACTCAGGTTACCTTACCCGCCGTCTCGTTGATGTATCTCAAGAAGTTATTATCCGTGAGGACGACTGCGGTTCCGATAAGGGCATGATAGTATCCGATATAAAGAGCGGCGATGAAGTTATAGAGCCCCTCAAGGACAGAATTCTCGGCAGATATACAATCGGAGATGTTGTTGACCCCAAGACAGGCGAAGTTTTGGTTCCCGACAACACAATGATTTCAGAAGAAAGAGCGAATGCAATTGTCAATGCGGGCGTTACCGAAGTTAACATCCGTACAGTTCTCCAGTGTAGAGCTGAACACGGCGTATGCGCTCACTGCTACGGCGCAGACCTTGCAAGAAGTGCTTCGGGCGTTAATATCGGCGAAAGTGTCGGCATTATTGCGGCTCAGTCAATCGGTGAGCCGGGTACACAGCTTACGATGAGAACGTTCCACACCGGCGGCGTTGCTGGAAGCGATATTACACAGGGTCTTCCCAGAGTCGAAGAACTTTTCGAGGCAAGAAAGCCCAAAAAAGCGGCAATTGTTGCCGACAAGGCAGGTCACGTATACGTTCAGGACATCACAAAGAAGCAGCACAGCGTTCTTTTGAAAACCGATGACGGCGAGGAAATCTCCTATGCTATTCCCTACGGTATGCACATTATCGTTGAGGACGGGGACTACGTCGGAGCGGGCGATGAATTAACCGAAGGTTACAAGAATCCCGCCGATATTCTCCGTATCAACGGAATCGATGCAGTATACGATTATATCACCCGTGAGGTACAGAGAGTTTACCGCTCGCAGTCTATCAACATCAACGATAAGCACATCGAAGTTATCACACGTCAGATGACACGCCGTGTCAAAGTAACGGATGCGGGCGATACGGCAATTCTTGCGGGAACGGTTGTCGACAAAACGGAATTCAATGCCGAAAACCGTGAAATTCAAAAGAGAATCGATGCGGGTGAGAAAACACTCCGTCTTGCCGAATGCGAGCCTGTTCTCCTCGGTATTACGAAAGCATCTCTTCAAACAGAATCATTCCTTTCCGCGGCTTCATTCCAGGAAACAACGAAAGTTCTCACAGAAGCTGCAATTAAAGGAAAAGTCGACCATCTTCTCGGTCTTAAAGAAAACGTCATTATCGGTAAGCTTATTCCCGCCGGAACCGGAATGGACTGTTACCGTGACGTTTCCGTTGAAAAAGCCGCTCCGGACGAGGACGACGAATATACAAAGTATATGGAAACCGTTCTCAGCGCTGTACAGGAACAGCAGGCTAAAGCCGCAGCTGCAGCAGCAGAGACGGAAGGTTTTGAAGATGATGAGCGCATTGAAGCGGACAGCGACGACATCTCTTATGAAGTCGACAATGACGACGACATTGCAGACCTCGGAGGATTTGAAGAAGTTCTCGACCTTTCAAACGGTGCGGACGAAGAATAATCTTCAAAAGCTCAATTATAACCGTACAGCCCTTTCGGGGGCTGTACTTTTATATATAATAACTGAATACTATAGTAAATTTGGGCAAATAATCATAAAGTCAAATAATAAAGTTGTGCAAAACGGAAAATGTACAAATCCTCGCTTGACTTGACGAACTTCTTGTGGTATAATTCATTTCGGTTGTTAATGCCTAAAAGTACGGCAAAACTTATTATTCGATACTAAACCCCAAGCGGGGTTTGTATATAAACATCTATTACTGAAGAAAAGGAGGAAAACAATGCCAACCTTTAACCAGCTCGTTAAGCAAGGCAGAAGC
>CAZCSZ010000235.1:0-2610 GCA_964501305.1 uncultured Ruminococcus sp. | reverse complement strand
GCATAATAAACGTGGCTGTATACGGTTGACTGTTTGACAAAACCTGCTCTTTCGGCTGTTCGGCAACTTGCCGTATTGGATTTTAGGCAGTTGTAGCAAACACATTCTCCTTTTTTGAGAAGATAATTTGCGAGTGCCGCCGTAACGGCAGAACCGTACCCCTGTTTTCTGTACATTTCGGAGGTCTCAACGTTGATATCAAGGCATCCTTCGTCACGGATATCGTTGACGCCCGCAAAAGATACTATGCATCCGTCTTTAATAACAGCAAAACAAACATCATTGTCATCCCCGTCATCAAATTCCGCATCCCGATATATATCGTTGTGATAACGTTCAAATTCGGCATTCGTGGAAATCATCACCGTTTCATACTCTCCGAGGAGCTCTTTGTTCAGTGCCGAGAGTTCGATTTCGTATCTCACCGTAATCGGCGAGTCCTCGTCAGAATGGACAAAGCCCGCCGCCCGCATTGCACAGTCAAGTTTTTCGGAAATAAAATTTCGGGCTTCAGCAGAAAAAGGTCTGTCCGCATAAGCGGCCGAAAACTCCTTTGCAACGTCAGCGAAGCGGGAGTATACCGTAATGACGAAGTCGCCGTTTTTCTCGGTAATACAGAACGGCACGGCTATATCTCCATGTCCGCTCATTATAAAGGATTCGAATTCTTCGTCTTCGTTAACAATCGTAATCACAGCTTTACTCAATCGTTTTCCCAAAGAAGCGCCGCTTTTCTGAAGTCCGGTTGCGAGAGTTTGTCCATATAAACAAATTCTCTCGGACAAACCATTCCATAGCGTTTCATATACAAATACTGGAGTTTGTTATTTTCGACAATTGCATTTTCGTTTTCTTCATACTCTTTTTGCTTTTCGGGGTCACCCTTAAGCTGTTCTGACAGCTCGTTTAAAGCAAAGTATTTGTAGTTCAAAAGCTGAATTTCGGAGCATCTTATATGTGCAAGTTCCTCATCGTTTTCGGCAAGTGCCTCGGCCTTTGAAAAAAGCTCTTCGCAATGCTTTATATACTCAAGCTTGGCAAGAAGTCCGTCATCGAAACCTTCGGGCTTGATATAAAGCGAAGCGTTATCGAAGTAAATGCCGAAATGCGATTTTTCGGAACATTCGAGCATATAGTCGATTATCTCTCTTATATACTTTCCGCCCTTTCCGTAGTATCCCGAAACAAAGCGGTCAATCTCCTTACCGTACTCTTCTTCGCTCATATAAGGATTCCACAAAAGCCTTGCCAAAAGATATCCTTTGAGTTCACCGAATTCACCGTTCGGGCAGAAAATGTTTCCCTGTTCAAACACGCCTTCGGCACCGTTTTCGGCAAAGAACCTGATGTTTTTTCTGAATATACCGATGTTCATAAACGTAGTCGAGTAATTGGTGAAATTCGTTGTGTAATCCCATATGTACAGATGTTTTGTCAAATGAGACCATTCAACAAGCTGTTTTGAAAACGGCTCTATAACGGTATCGGGGTGTCCGGGCGTTTCGTGACATTCCTCGTGAGAATGACGGAAGCACGATTCAATAGAGCAAAGGCGAACAATTACATTATCTTCGGGTACAACCGTCTTCGGCGGCTTTCTTGTAAATCTGTAGGCAAAAGTATCGAAAAGGACATCGGGGAATTCATCTCTGAGTTCTCTTGCTATTCTGTTTACGAAGAGAAGCATGGTTCCCATTTCCGACCCTTCCCTCTCGTTGATTTCCCGACATCTGTCGCATTTACACGCACCGCCGTCTCCGTCGTTCTGCGTTATCGACATTATCTTAGCCTCCGGACATTCCCTAAGCTTTCTTCTTACGTTCTTCAAAACGGTTTTGTACACATTTTCATCCGTAAGGCACGGCTGATGCCATGCTCTTTCGCCTTCGGGGCACTGTTCGGAAAGGTATCCTATGGTATGTTCGAAACTGCCTGCATAAGATACACCCGAACCGTATTTTTCGCCGATAAGTCTGCCGACGTTTCCGTTGAGCTTCAATTTGGCGCTGATATCCTCACCCGAAACGGGATACCAGTATGCATTACGGCAGTAAAATGTCGGAATTTCGGTGTAAGAAAGCGAAGGTATTTCAAGTTCGGTGTTTCTCGGCACTTTTTCATAGTTTTTGGTCATGAAAAGGCATCCGCACTGATTTTCGAGGAATGAGAACACTCCGTACAGTGCGCCTCTGACGCCGCTTCCGAGAATATAAATTCTCTCGCCTTCCGTTTTTATGCAGAAGCCCTCGTCGCCGAGTTTTTCCCGAAGTTCTCCGTCAAAACCTCCGCGGCTTGTGTAACCTACGACTATTTCCTTGGTGCATGCGGGCTTATTGTCGGTGTATTCGCAAAGAACCGCGCCTGTTATCTTGAAAAGATACTGTTTTAGATTATAGACAGCTGTTTTCTCGCTTTCGGTTGCTTCCCGTCTGTAAATAATCGAGTATTCGGTGTCTTTACCGTGAGTCAATTTAATCATAATATTACTCCTTATGGTTTTATACAGTCTCAGTATACCAAATAAATCGCTCCATTTCAAGCGTTTATCGAAAAAACAGGTATCAACTTGTCACGGGTGAATTTATTTTTCTAAAACAGTAGATTTTTATT
>CAZCSZ010000234.1:0-2618 GCA_964501305.1 uncultured Ruminococcus sp. | reverse complement strand
GACCTTTGCAGTCGCCGTCATGGTCACTCATAAGAAGCTCAAGCGCGATTTTTCTCGAATGGCGTACACGTTCGGTTTCGGTTTCAATAACCATTCCGTCGGCGACTTTGGTAGCACACGCGCGGAATAACTTTTTATTTCCTTCAATTTCAACCACACAAAGTCCGCAAGCCCCGTAAACTTTAACCGAGTCGCTGTGACAAAGAGTCGGAATATCAATGCCATTGTCTTTTGCGGCTTTAAGAACGGTATCGCCTTCGTTTGCGATTATATCTATGCCGTTAATCTTAAGTTTAAGTTCAGCCATGTTAATCCTCCTTCTCAATCCGCAACAACAGCACCGAAACGGCAAATTGTTTTACACTGACCGCATTTGATACATTTTTCGCCGTCGATACTGTGGCATACTTTCGGATCCCCCGAAATAGCCGATACGGGGCATTTTTTGGAACATGCGGTGCATCCCTTGCACTTTTCGGCATCTATTCTGTAAGTTACAAGAGCCGAACACTCGTGTGCCGGACACTTCTTGTCTCTTATGTGAGCTTCGTATTCCTCTTTAAAATAGCGTATTGTAGTCAGCACGGGGTTGGGAGCTGTTTGACCGAGACCGCAAAGTGCCCCGTCTTTAACCGCTCCGCAGAGTTCCGACAGAAGCTCAATATCTCCGTCTTTACCCTCTCCGTTTACAATACGTGTAAGTATTTCCTGCATACGTTTTGTGCCGATACGGCAGTGCACGCATTTTCCGCAGGACTCTTTGGCGGTAAAGTCGAGAAAGAACTTAGCCATGCCAACCATACAAGTTGACGAGTCCATAACTACCATTCCGCCCGAGCCCATAATAGCTCCCGTTTCGGACAGCTTTTGATAATCTATTTCCGTATCAATAAGCTCCGCCGGAATGCATCCACCGGAAGGGCCGCCCATTTGAACGGCTTTAAACTCGGCATCTCCTTTGATGCCGCCGCCGATGCCGAAAATGACATCACGCAAAGTCTTACCCATCGGTATTTCAACAAGACCACCGCGTTTGATTTTTCCGGTCAAAGCAAATACTTTTGTGCCTCGGCTTCTTTCGGTACCCATTGCGGCAAATGCCTCGCCGCCGTTGTTTATAATCCAAGCGACGTTCGCAAAAGTTTCGACGTTGTTTATATTGGACGGCTTCTGCCAATATCCCGACGCCGCAGGAAACGGAGGTTTAAGTCTCGGCATGCCGCGGCTTCCCTCAAGAGATTCGATAAGTGCCGTTTCCTCTCCGCATACGAAAGCTCCCGCACCCGCTTTAATTCTAAAGCGGCACGAAAAATCCGTACCCATAATATTCTCACCGATATAACCTGCTTTTTCGGCATCGGCAATTGCCTTTTCAAGTCTGACTATTGCGAGGGGATACTCCGCACGGACATATATGACCGCCTCATCGGCACCGATTGCATAAGCTCCGATAAGCATACCTTCAAGCAGATTGTGAGGGTCGCTCTCAAGCACGGCTCTGTCCATAAACGCTCCGGGGTCGCCCTCATCGGCGTTACATATAAGATATTTCTTTTCTCCCGCAGATGCTCTTGCGGCGTTCCATTTGAACCATGTGGGAAATCCCGCTCCACCGCGTCCCGCAAGGCCCGATATTTTGACGGTTTCAATTACGTCTTCGGGCGTTTTCCCTTCTTTGAGAACGGAAGTAATGGCTTTGTATCCGCCTTTTTCTATGTAGCTGTTTATATCCGTGGGGTCAACAATACCGCAGTTTCTGAGAGCGATTCTCGTCTGTTTATCGAGGAATGCGGCATCGTCATCGGATATAACAAGTTCCTCAACTTTTGATAAATCTCCGCTGTTAACCGCATCGGCAATCAACCGGGCATCACTTTCTTTAACTTTGACAAGCCTCAAAAGTTCCCCGTCGGCGTAAATATCGACTATAGGCTCAAGAAAGCACATTCCGATACAGCCTGTAATACCGAGCGTGGTATTGCTGTCGGTTTTAATAAGTCTTTCAAGCTCGGAATATACTTTTGCGGCACCAGCCGCTATACCGCAACTGCCCTCTCCGACTACTACTCTAATCATATCATCTCCGCCTTTCCTTATGCTTTTTCCCGAAGTTCGGTTAAAATCTTTTTAACCTCACCGCTTGTTAGAGAACCGTATGTATCGTCGTTTATCATCATAACCGGCGAGAGACTGCAACAGCCGAGGCATGCTACATGCTTAAGTGTAAAAAGCCCGTCGTCGGTTGTTTCTCCGTCGCGTATACCTATTGTCTCGTATATTGTATCGGCAAGTTTTTCCGAACCGTTGACATGGCAGGCAGTACCTTGACAAAGCATAATAAGGTACTTACCTACAGGTTTGAACCTGAACTGTGTGTAAAACGTGGCAACGCCGATAACCTTCGCAGGCGTTTTACCCGTTTTCTCGGCTATATAGTACATAACATCCGTCGGAAGATAGCCGTAAATCTCCTGGGCTTTCTGTAAAATCGTTATAAGGCTCCCATCAACCTTCGCATATTTATCAAGCACCCCGTCGATAAGCGTGAGGTCGCTTTTTTTGCAGTCCTTACAGCACATGATAATCCCCCTTGAGGTTTGAATTAAATAATATAATAT
>CAZCSZ010000233.1:0-2624 GCA_964501305.1 uncultured Ruminococcus sp. | reverse complement strand
CTGTTTATACAGTACTGAATATACTCTCGGTGCAGTGCGATGCCGACACTTTGTCTGCTCTCTCAAAGACTCAAGAGGGCGACAAAAGGCAATCTGCATTGCAGCTTGTTTATATAAGTTCAAAATCGAACTCGATTTTCTCATCTGCGGAACTTGTCGCAATCCATGCTTTGAATTCTCCTTCTTCGGCCTTGAATTCCATATCGGCATTCCAAAAAGCGAGCATATCGGGCGTAATCTCAAAAGATACTGACATTTCCTCGCAAGGCTTGAGAAAAATCTTCTTAAAACCTTTTAGTTCTTTGACGGGGCGGCATAAAGAGCCGACAATATCCCTAATATACAGCTGAACCGTTTCGTATCCCGCATATTCACCGACGTTTTTAACAGTACAAGATACAGTTATTTTTCCGCCTTTTTCGAGAGTGCGATTTGAAATAATCGGTTTCGAATACATAAACTCGGCGTAAGACAGTCCGTATCCGAACGGATAAAGAGCACCTATTGGACAGTCAATGTATTTCGATTCAAAGAACATACGGTCTTTCGCGGGTCTGCCTGTGCTTTTGTGATTGTAGTAAAACGGGAGTTGTCCCGAATTTCGCGGGAAGGATACTGTGGTTTTTCCCGAAGGGCTGACTTTGCCGCTCAGAATGTCGCATACGGCATTTCCGGTTTCTGTTCCGGGTGCCCAAATGTACAAAACGGCGGATGCAGACTTGCGAATATCACTCATGATAAGCGGTCTGCCCGCACTCACAATTACAACAACGGGCTTTCCCGTACTGAACAGCCTGTCAAGATATTCAAGCTGTAAAGAATTCATTTCAAGTGAGGTTTTACTTGTTGCCTCTCCGCTTTCGCGTGCATGCTCACCCATGCAGGCAATAATAATATCACACTCTGCGAGTGTCGAAACGGCATCTGCACCGTTCAGCGCTTCGGTAAAGTCACAGCCTTTTTCGTAAACGATTTCACATTCCGAATAAGTTTTTTCAAGTGCTTCACGTATACTTACCGTACACGAAGGATTTTTTATACTTGCCCAACATCCGAGCACGCTGTCTCTATCGTCCGCTATGGGGCCTGTGAGCCCTATTTTTTTGCCTTTGATTTTTTTGTGGGTAAGAGGAAGGATACCGTTGTTTTCGAGCAAAATAAACGACTCCACAGCCGCCGTACGGGCGGTTTTTCTGTGTTCATCAGTCAGAAACGGTCTCGGTTTCGTTGCATCGAGTATAGGTTCGTCCATAACTCCGACTGTGTATTTTGCCGCAATAATACGCTCAACGGAACGGTCAATCTGTTCTTCGCTGATTTTGCCTTCGGCAACAAGCTCCGGTAAATAGTTGTTATACATGTTTCCGGACATCAAAACATCAACACCGGCACCGTAGCCTTTCAGTACGGCGTCTTTTTTGTCTTTGGCGTATCCGTGATTTATAAGCTCAAGTACAGAGTCATAGTCCGAAACGACAAAACCGTCAAATCCGAGTTTGTTTCTCAAAATGTCGGTTAAAAGTGTTTTGTTTCCCGAACAGGGAACGCCGTTTATATCGTTAAATGACGACATAACAGTTGCCGCACCCGCATCGATTCCCGCCTTGAAGGGAGGAAGAAAAACATTGAACAGTGTCTGTATGCTCATCTCGCAACCGTTGTAGTCTCTTCCGCCTTCACATGCACTGTAGGCAACAAAATGTTTAAGACACGCCATAACACCGCCGTCATTTTGATAGCCTTTAACCGCCGATGCCGAAAACAGCGAACAAAGGTAGGGGTCCTCGCCGAAGCCCTCAGCAACTCTGCCCCATCTCGAATCACGAGCTATATCGACCATGGGAGAGAATACCCAGTGTACATTGTCGCATCTTGCTTCAACCGCCGCAGTTTTACAGCATTCACGTACCAAATCGGGGTCAAATGTACAAGACAGCGCAAGAGGAATCGGCATAGTTGTCCTATAGCCGTGAATAACATCGCATCCCGTTATTATCGGAATGTTAAAAGGAGTGTATTCAAGCGCTATTTTCTGAAGTTCGTTGACCTCATATATTCCGCAAGCCGCAAGAAATGAACCGCAACGCCCGGCGTTACATTCTCCGTCATCACCGCTTTCGGGGTTATAGGAATTGTCTCCACTTATGTATTGAGTCAACTGGATTGTTTTTTCGGCAAGTGTCATTTTTGATACGAGTTCTCTTGCCTTTTTCCTTGCTTCTTTGTATTTAGGATTATTAAGTGTGTACATAACGTTCTCCTGCCGATAACGGCTTGTTTGTCAGTTGACGACGTTTTCGGGCTTTCCCGCAAGAAAAGCCTCTATATTTGATACTACTATTTTCATAAGTCTTTCCCTTGTTTTCAAGGGAGACCATGCGACATGGGGCGTGATAATTACATTATCAAGTCCGAACAGCGGACAGCATTTGTCCATTGGTTCTTTGTCGAGGACGTCAAGAGCGGCACCTGCGACTTTCCCTTCCATTACGGCTGTTGCGAGCGCAACTTCGTCAATTACACCGCCGCGAGAAGTATTAATCAAACATACTCCGTCCTTGCATTTTGAAAGTGTGCTTTTGTTTATAAGTTTTGTTGTTCTTTCGGTCAAGGGGCAGTGGAGT
>CAZCSZ010000232.1:0-2628 GCA_964501305.1 uncultured Ruminococcus sp. | reverse complement strand
TTGCATAACAGAACTTTTCAAACGGTGTCAATGATGTATGTAGTGGGTCGCCCTCGCGTATTCTCATAGTTCTTCTTATTTCTTTAGGTATGACGACACGACCGAGGTCGTCAATCCTTCTGACAATTCCCGTTGCTTTCATATATAAAAATCTCCTTTGTCTATGTGCTACAGTGCTATTGTTTGCAACAGGTGGATTTTTATGTAAAGAAATTAATGGAAGGTACAACGGCAGACAGCTTTGTTTTTTTAGTTGAAATTCGAATATTCATCGGTAATACCTTGACAAATCCGACGCAACACCGAAAACGTTGACGCTGTTTATAAAGACGTTGTAATTGCTCTGGAATAGGAACGGTATTGCGCTGAATTTTACTGTATCATGCGATTGCCTTTTCCACAGTCCCGAATATCTTCGAGCCTCCTTTTCGCAACCGAAAGTGTAACTATGGTTATAATCCCAAGCAAAAATTGCTCACTGTACCGTTCTGCTTTATCCCGTTTGCAGCAAAAGATTTGGCAGAAGGAACGATGAAAATATAACACCTTAACGAATACTGTTTTAGCCGCAGGAGAGAAAGCGGGCCTTGCATAACTTTGCTGTTTATAGCGGTATTTTTTGATGTCTTTTGGCCGGTTCTGTTGAAATGCGGGAATTAGAGACGGTTTTGATATTTGCTCTTGCAATTGCGGGTTTGGTGTGGTATTATATTAGTAATTAAAAGATAACTTAGGGAGATTAATTATGTCAATTCCTGTTCCTGAAAAAAGAATAGCCGAATTTGAGAACTTCGGCTTCGGTATGTTTATTCATTGGGGTATTTATTCTCAGCTCGGTCAAGGTGAGTGGGTTATGAATATTGCGCATATTCCGAAAGAGGAATATGTAAATCTTGCAGACTCATTCAACCCGTGCAAGTACGATGCCCGTTCGTGGGTAAAACTTGCGAAGTCTGCGGGGATGAAGTATATGACTCTTACGACAAGGCACCATGACGGCTTTTCTCTGTATGACACATGCGGTCTCTGCGACTATGATGCTCCGCACTATTTGAACGGCCGTGACCTTGTAAGAGAATTTGTTGATGCGTGCAATGAAGAAGGTATTGTTCCGTTCTTCTATCACACTACACTTGACTGGTATCAGGAGAGTTTTAACAACGATTTCAAGTCGTATCTTCAGTACCTTAGGGACAGTGTTGAAGTCCTTTGTTCAAAATACGGAAAAATCGGCGGTATGTGGTTTGACGGCAACTGGAGCAAACCCGCAGGAACCGATTGGGAAGAGGATAAGCTGTACGAGGTTATAAGAAAGCATCAGCCGGATGCGATTATCGTCAATAATACTGGACTTGATGCCCGTGGGGCTGTAGGTAATCTTCAGCTTGACAGTGTAACTTTTGAGCAGGGACGGCCGACACCAATGGACCGTGAAGGGCATACTAAGTATGTTGCCGCTGAAATGTGCCATACCATGAATGACCACTGGGGATTCGGAAAATGCGACCTTCACTATAAATCGTTACCTGAACTTATAGAAACTCTTTGTGCTTGCCGAAAAGTCGGAGCAAACTATCTTTTGAATGTCGGGCCCGATGGTGAAGGCGAAATTGTCACTATGCAAAGAGCGCTTCTTGAATCTCTCGGAATTTGGGTAAAGACTTGCGGTGATTCGATTTACAGAGGTAAGCCCTCCAAGATACATTCATGTGAAAAGAAAAATTTCGCTCTCGATGCAGACGGAAAAACGTATCTTTACATACACGATATGTGCGTTCTCGGTGATGCTAATGTTACAGTCGAAGGAAACGGTCTCGGCCCGAAGAACTTCGACCGAGTAAAGGGGAAAGTTAAGAGCGTTAGGTGGACAGATAACGGAGAGGAGCTTGAGTTCTCACAGGATTCGGAACACCTGACGGTAAGAGTTACGGGATACCCTTACGGATACAACTTTGTTGTGCGTGTTGCGGAAGTTGAATACGAGGCGTAAACACAGCAACGAACATTATAATGGCTTTTTCAAACAGCTTCAAAGCGACATATGGCACGCTTTGGAGCTGTTTTTTTAACAGAAACATTGTCGGCGGAGAAAAATATGATTATAGGGAAAGGGAAAAGAGGACTGACGAAAGTCAGGTGAAGCGAATAGGCAACAGAACCCCGCCTATGGGGAGCGCCCATGCGGTGTGATTCCCACAGGCGGGGCATTTTTATGTAAAAAGCTATTTGAAGCGGTGCATTAAGGCTGCGGCTAAGTCAACGTCCGAATACACTTTCCGAAAAACTGTCTTGGTGTAGTCAAATCACGGTTATATACACTGTTTTAATAAGTGTTGTTTTTGCATTTCAAAAAAAATTTATCGATTTTTCAATTTATTTCGCTAAAGTACTTGACAAGACGATTTTTACGTGCTATAATAAAGCCATCAAAAATACTTTAGCACACTAAAGGAGTAAAGCAAATGAAAAACGTAACCAAAATTTTATCACTCGTCCTCTCCCTCATAATTCTCTGCACACTGTTTGCATCATGCGGAAACGACAAAACGCAGAGCGACCTTGAATATGTCAAGGAAAAGGGTACTCTTGTTGTCGGCATTACCGAGTTTGAACCGATGGATTATCAGG
>CAZCSZ010000231.1:0-2630 GCA_964501305.1 uncultured Ruminococcus sp. | reverse complement strand
ATTAGAGTATAATCCGAATAGGGTGGGTTCGGATTTAAAACATCAACTTCCACCAAAACAAACGCATACGAACTCTGCGTAACATGGTACAGAGGCGTATTTTCGATCAACATAGAAAACCGCAGAGGTTTTAGCCCCTGCGGTATTTTCTGCTTTATGTGTTTGTGTAGCTTTTAATGCTTAGGAAAGTAGCCTCATATCTTCGAATACCAATACTCGTGCGACTGCTCTTTTTTCCATACATTCTTCATAGGTTGGAAAATCTTTTCTTTCAAAGATTCCGGAAAGTTTCTCTCCCTGCAAGTTTTCATAAGCAGAAAAGTTGTTAATCTTTACGATATGACTGCTGATATTACTCGTTTTCCATACAACACGTCGTAACTCTTCTTGAAATATGTACCCAATTTCAGCTCGCCGAGTTTGCTGTTGAACGCAGTGATCTAAGCTTTCGGTAAATTCCACCTGAATTTTGCGGCAGCAAGGCGCAACACAACTATCACAGTTGCGCCTGTAATCATAGCCGCCAAATTACTGAAATTCCACAAAAGCGCAGTTAAGACTGCACCGATCAGCGAAGCGCAGGCATAAAAGTGTTTAACGAAAATAAACGGCATATTACCTGCGAAAAGGTCTCTTACAACTCCGCCTCCGACTCCGGTTACTACACCGACGAAAACCGCGAGATATATGTTGTCAAAAGGCATACCTGCACGCACACCGACAATTGTAAACACTCCAAGCCCTATTGAATCCATGATTATAAGCAACAAATTATTCTGCTTTTCGGCAATTCCTCTTATCTTCGGTATAAACACTATCAAAGAAATAACTATTGCTATTATCGAATAAATCGGCTTCCTAAATGCCGCAGGCGGTATTTCACCGAGAATTAAATCCCTTATTATCCCGCCGCCGACTGAAGTTGTAAGCCCCAATATCACAACGCCGAAGATATCCATCTTCTTCTCAATCGCCACACAGGCGCCCGAAACGGCAAATGCCACCGTTCCTATGATTTCAAACACCATAAAAATATCAACAGTTGAAATATTCATTATTCCCTCAAATATGTGCGTCGAGCTCTTATAAATCGGCGCTTATTTTTTTGATTTCTTCAACAAGCACGTCCTTTTCATTAGTTATTTCGCCTTCAATCACTTTTGACAATAGACAGTTGAGTATTTTCCCGACATCAGGGCCCTTACATCCGAACGACATAACATCGTAACCGTTGACAGCAAGGTCCTTTATGCTCACACACGCACTTTCCTTTTCGAGCTTCTCAAGAAGCTGTAATAATATATCCGCTTCGTCGCCTCGGTCGGCACCAAACAAGCTGTGTGATGCGGCGTCGGCTTTTCTGACATAGCACAAAAGCCGCATTTCTCGGTACGGTATCTTCAAAAGCAGCCGCTTGACGCTTTTTTCGTTGGGTTCAATCTGTCTGTCGTGATTTCTGCAAAGAAGCGCTACCGTTTCAACGGTACTGTTGTCTACGTGAAGCCGTTTTAAGATATTTCTCGACAATGTCTCGCTGACTTCGGGATGACCTTTGAAATGACGGTTTATTCCGTCAAAAGTACACACGTACGGTTTGCCTATATCATGAAACAGCATGGCAAGCCGAACGGTGTCATCAAAAGGAGCATTTTCAACTGACTTTGCAATATGAGTGTATACATCGTACTTATGATATCTGCTCATGTGGTCAAATCCGACAGAAGGAGCCATCTCCGGGATAACCGTGCAAATAACATCGGAGTAATCGCAGAGTACTTTGAAAACATTACATCCGACAAGCATTTTTTTAAGTTCCGAGAACAGTCTTTCGACAGATACATTCTTCAAAAGTTCTTTGTTCTTGTGTATTGAACTTGCTGTTTTTTCTTCGATTTGAAAACCGAGGACCGAAGAAAATCTTAGTGCTCTCATTATTCTGAGCGCATCTTCGTTAAAACGTTCATCCGCCTCACCTGTACAGCGAATCAAAGAGGCCGTCAGATCGGCTTTACCTCCGAACACGTCAACCGTATTGCCTCTGCAATCCATAGCTATTGAATTCACCGTGAAATCCCGTCTTTTTAAGTCCTCCTCTATTTTCGAGGTAAACTCGACACTTGAAGGGTGACGGAAATCCTCATATTCTCCGTCTCGTCTGAATGTCGTTATTTCGAACTGTTCGGAGTTTACGATAACGGTAACGGTTCCGTGGGCAATTCCGGTTTCAATAACTCTGTAATTTGCAAACACCTCCTCGGTCTGCGAAGGAAGAGCGTTTGTTGTAATATCAACGTCATGTGCCGTTTTGCCGAGAAGTGCATCTCTGACGCATCCTCCGACAGCGTATGCTTCGTAGCCCGCTTCTTCAAGCATATTCAGTACTTTAATCGCATTTTTCCCGAGCTTATCCGCAAGCATAAAAGCACCTCCGTTCATTACAGCGGCATTACACCGTACGCCTTATTCTATCATACCTTCCCAAGCTTGTCAACACAAATCGCCTTTTAAAACATTCGGGGCACACCCCGTTATGAGGTGTGCCCCTTTTGCCTATATAGGCAAGCAAGAATTACTTAAGAAAACCCGCTTTTCGGTGGGCTTTAAATATGACGATACGAGGTCTGTGACGG
>CAZCSZ010000230.1:0-2647 GCA_964501305.1 uncultured Ruminococcus sp. | reverse complement strand
TGCTTCTATCGACGACCTTGGTATTTTCGCAATTGAAACTTACGTTCTCGAAATCGAATTCGAACAGAAAATCGACCTTGACGGTTTCTTTAAGACGGTTGCAAGTCCCGCGCTTGTACCTCTCCGTGAGGATATAGTCTCAATGAATTCGAACTGGGCAAAGAAAGCGTCGTCAATGGTTACAAACGGACCGTTCGACATTAAAGAACTTGTATACGGTGAAACAATGAGACTTGAAAGAAGTGCTTATTATTACCGTGATGCCGACAAAAACGAGGCGCTTGATAAATACGTAATACCCTACAGACTTATAACTCACTACGATATCGGAACTCTTGATGACCAGCTTGATGCACTCCTTTCGGGTGAGATATTCTACCTCGGTGAAATTCCGCTCAGTGCAAGAGAAGAATACGAGGGCTATTCCAACAGAAGCGATATTGCGGCAACCCATACTTACTATTTCAACTTGAAGAATGAAGTCCTTTCCGATGTCAACGTAAGAAAAGCTCTTTCTATGGCAATCGACAGAGAGGAAATATGCAATATTGTAAAATACGCGAAGCCCGCAACGGGATTTATACCTCATAAGATTTACGAAACAGACGGAAAAACCGAGTTCAGAACCGTAGCGGACAAAGACGGAGCGCTTATCTCGACAAGTGCGGCTCTTGACGAGGCTAAAAAACTCATCAAGAGTGCAGGTGCCGAAGGCGCATCGCTTTCAATATCCGTAAGGGATGATGAGGTTGACTATGCTGTTGCGGAGTACATCCGCGATGTATGGAAAGAGCTTGGAATTAATGCAAAAATCAGAGTTCTCGGCTATTCTTACGATGCCAATGACAGCACAGTTGTGGTAGACGATTTCTATGCTGCTTACGCAAACGGCGATTTCGACGTTATTGCAATAGATACTCAGTTACTCACGAACAGCGCATACAGCGCTCTTGCACCGTTCGCATCGACATTCTCCGGCAACGGAGTTGATATGGAATCGGAAACGTATGATGTTTACGGACATGTTACGGGATATTCCGACTCCGCATACGATGAGATATTCGAAAAGTTCAGCCAAACCGCAGACAGTGCCGAAAGAACCGCATTCCTTCATGAGGCGGAAAGTACACTTCTGAACGAAGCGGTTGTAATGCCAATATATTTTGAACAGGATGCTTTCCTTTTCTCTGATGTTCTTGACAATATCGGAGCGCAGTACTTCGGCCGTAATTTCAATTCTATGACAATGAAGGATTATATGTCATATAAAGAAGCGGCTGAAACGGGCAACGCAGATGATTATTTAAACGAAGTAAACGACTGACCGTTTTAATCCGATAAAGAACTGTGGGAGACACTTCACAAAGAAGCTGTCTCCCACCGTTCGTCTGCCGAAATTGTGATCTTCGGCTGAATAAATCAACAGGAGGAGGGAATATCTTGAAGTCATTTCTCAGTGAAGCTGACGAGATTAAAATATTTATCTTGTATCTTCTTGACAAAATAGGTTATCCGCTTGATTATGCGAGTATCGGTCAAATAGTAGTCCAAGACGGGATAGTCAGTTTTTTTGACTTTGCCGAATGTTTCTTTGCTCTTGTTGAAGCGGGGCATATAAAGGAGGTTTTCCCCGACGGTGAACCTTTGAAAAAAGATACTGTCATAGACGACCCCGATATTATTCCGTTTGACGGCGTTGAGGAAGAATACAGAAGAGCTGTTGAAGAGGAATCGGGAGATACTGATCCGCCGAGAGTACTCTACGAAATCACGGACAGCGGCAAAGCAGCAGCAAGAAGCTTTGGATCAAATATTATGGAAGAGGTCAGAGAAAAAGGCTACAGAAGCGCTCTCAGACATTTTTCTTTGACGAAAAGAGGCGCAAAATTCGACAGTTCATATAAAGCTGACGGTGACGGATATCTTGTGACGTGTGTCATTACGGATAAATACGGAAAAGAGATGGAGCTGACGGTGCGTGCCGACAGCAAAAGCCAGTGTGATTCCATGCTTTTGAATTTCGAAGAAAGACCGGAGGTCATTTTCAGAGGTATTGTCGCCTTGATGAACGGGGATGTAAATTATCTTTTTGAACAGTAACGGCAGAGTACTCTGCCGTTTTTGTTTCGGATTTTCCGTGTCTTAACTTGACACGTGCATCCCGATAACGTAAAGAGGGAACGAAAGCTCTAATTGATATAACCGCTTGCGTCGTCGGCATTACAAACTACGTCGGGTATAATCTCTGCAATTGCGCCAATGTCATTGTAACCTTTGATGAGGATAATCAATGTAATAGCGACGATAGTGTCTCAAATGTACCTGTTTGGACGGCGAAAAAACATCGGTATCCGTTCAAAAACAACTTGTATTAATATAGTTCCCATGTTGTTTGTCGCTAGCAATCGCTTCTTGTGGAAAAAACAGATTTTTACTTTGAACGGTAATGTTCGCTCTCACGACGCAGAACAAAAAGCCAAAAATATATTGACTTATTTGTAAAATGTGTTATAATAAAGTGATAATAGTTGTATCAAAAAATAGGATATTGTTTGTAAATTACGCAAACCGGCAGTGTTATGTGCATTTTCAAACTCGGGTTTCTCTGATGACAGAAGAATTCAATTCGCAAAACAGCTCAAATGAG
>CAZCSZ010000229.1:0-2685 GCA_964501305.1 uncultured Ruminococcus sp. | reverse complement strand
AGATAATACGAAGTAATGCAATTCAGAGCACATAGACACGTCAAGGAGAGGCAAATGGCAAAGTACAGACAGAACAGAATCAACGACTCGGTAACCGAGGAGGTATCACAGATAATAAGAGAAATCAAGGACCCCAGAGTGGCAAATGCGCTGATAACGGTGACTTTTGCCGAGGTGTCGGGTGATTTGAAATATGCGAAAATCCATTATTCCTGTATTACGGGAGAGAGTGCCGACCTTTCAAAGGGGCTCAAGTCTGCGACGGGATTTGTAAGAGGACGTCTTGCGGAAAGACTCAATCTAAGAATAACGCCCGAGATTACGTTTGTTTATGACGGCTCGGTTGAGCACGGAATTAAGATTGCGAAAATATTAAACGGGCTTGATATATCCGTCGAGGATGAAGGAGAAGACAATGGTTGAAGACGCGGTTTTTTCTCCTTTTGAAACCGAGGAGAGCGAATTTATAGAAGTCGGAATCAGAGAAGCGGCTAATTTTCTCGAAAACGTAGAGAGTGCACTTGTTGTCTGTCATGTAAGTCCCGACGGGGATGCCGTAGGCTCCGCAAGAGCGCTTGTCACTATTCTCAGAAAGATGGGGAAAAAAGCGAAAGCGGTTGCTCCGTCACCTGTGCCTGCGTCGCTTGCCTTCCTCAAGGGAGACGAAAGTTTCTGCTATGAGAAGGGAGAAGAGGATTTGTACGGCGCCGTAATCACCGTTGACGTAGCATCGATCTCGCAACTGGGTCAGCTCTCCCATCTTGCGAATATAACCGATTTTATGATAGACCACCATGCGGCGGGAGAGGCGTTTGCCGATAACTTAACAGTAAAGGACGCATCGGCGGCGGGAGAAATCGTAGCCGAAATCTACAGCGTGATAGCCGAGGACGGAGAAATCGAAAGATGTCCCGATATATCGTCGTTTCTGTATGCGGCAATTTCAGCCGACACGGGAAACTTCAAATACAGTAATACGTCCCCCAAAACCTTAAGAACGGCAGCGGAGCTGATGGAAGATATCAACAATTCGGACGAAATAAAGGCAGATGAAATATCCCGTCTTCTTCACGACACGCTCAGCGAGAGTGATTTCAAAGTATTCGCACTTGTTACAGGCTCTTTAAAAAAATACGAGGACGGGTCGCTTGTCGGAGCGGTTTTGACTTCGGCGAAGATAAAACTTGCGGGACTTGAGGAAAACGAACTCGGCGGGGCCGTTGATATTACAAGAAAAGTCGAAGGCGCACTTGTCGGTTTCGTTTTAAAACAAAGTTCTCAGTACCCGACTCAGTACAAACTGTCGGTAAGAGCGAATGCGGAAATTGATGTCGCCTCGGCATGTAAGACGTTCGGCGGTGGCGGACACGTGAGAGCGGCGGGGGCGACCGTGACGGCGCAGACCCCGGGCAAGGCGCTTGACCTTGTACTCAGCGCGCTGACCTTTGCGGTTGCCGAATATAAAGAAAGAAACGGCGGTGCGGTGAAATGAGCAGAAATAAGCCCGCAACCGTAACGGGAGTTCTTGTAATCAACAAACACTCCGGGGTGACCTCGCACAGAATAGTGTCTGCTCTCAGAAAACTTTACGATATGTCGAAAGTGGGCCACACCGGAACGCTTGACCCCATGGCAACGGGGGTACTTCCCGTTTTGCTCGGAAGGGCGGTCAAAGCGGCGGATTTTCTTCTTGCCGAGGATAAAGAATATATCGCCGAGATGAAACTCGGTATTACAACCGATACGCAGGATATAACAGGAGAGGTGCTCTCAAGAAGTTCTCTTATTCCGAGTATTTCGGATGTTGAAGCTGCATCAAAGGCAATGACGGGAGAAATAATGCAAACGCCTCCCATGTACAGTGCACTGAAGGTTGACGGAAGAAAACTGTACGATATTGCACGGGAGGGCAAGGAAGTCAAAAGAGATGCGAGAAAAATAACGGTCTATTCTCTTAAGACGGAAAAGCTCTCCGAAGATACATACAGGCTTTATGTAAAATGTTCGAAAGGAACGTATATAAGGACACTCTGTAACGATATCGGCAGTGCGCTCGGGTGCGGTGCGGTAATGAGCTCTCTTTGCAGAACACGGTCGGGCCCGTTCACTTTGGACAATGCCGTTTCCGTCGAAGAACTCTCCGAGATGAGTTTTGAGGAAAGACTGTCCCTTCCCATTCCGACGGAGACTTTGTTTGAGGATTTGCCGTCTGTTGAAATCAATGATTTTTGCGCTAAGCTCGTAAGGGGCGGCACGGAGCTGTATCAAAAGAAAATACATACCGCCTTCCCGCCGGATACCACGGTGCGACTGCGGAACGGCGGAGAAATGATAGCTTTGGGAAAAGTATGCGAATATCCGACGGGCCTTGCGGTCAAACCGATAAAACTGTTTGTTCTGTAAGATCATTATAGGTCTATGCAACAGCCGTGAAGCGGCAAAAGAATATATATATATTACAAGGCAATTGAAATGAGAATGAAGTCAAATAAGACGCTCCATGTTCAGGAGCGGCTCACTAAAAAAATTGTAATAAGAGCATCGGTAAAGGGAACGGTTTTGGTTGCGACGGCGGCAATCCTGTGGGCGTTTTCGAGCGCCTGCGGACAGTTCCTTATGTCAAGCAAGAATTTCCCGTCGGAGTGGCTGGCATCCACGAGGATTCTTTTGGCGGGCGTTATGCTG
>CAZCSZ010000228.1:0-2688 GCA_964501305.1 uncultured Ruminococcus sp. | reverse complement strand
CATTAACCGTCTTATTATCTTTCTCGACAAGGTCCCATTTGTTAACCGCTATAATTACCGCTTTGCCCGCTTCATGTGCAATGCCTGCAATTTTTTCGTCCTGTTCTGTTATACCTTCAGTTGCATCTATAACGAGAATACATACCTCAGAGCGCTCAACCGCCATCTTAGCTCTTAATACGCTGAACTGTTCCACTCTGTCATTAATTTTGCTCTTTCGCCTTATACCCGCCGTGTCTATGAAGTTAAATTTTCCTTGACTGTTTTCGACAAAAGTATCAATGGCGTCTCTAGTAGTGCCTGCAATATCGGATACGATAAGTCTGTCATCACCAAGAATTTTGTTTATGAGAGAGCTTTTTCCCGCATTCGGTTTGCCTATGACGGCAACGCTTATAACGTCGTTTTCTTCATCGGTTTGTTCGGGCAGCTCCGGCAAAGCATCGATTACGGCATCAAGCATATCTCCTGTACCCGTTCCGTGTATTGATGAGAGAGCAATAAGATCACTGTCGAAGCCGAGTTCGTAAAACTCATAAAATTCAGCAGGCAGAGAGCCTACGCTGTCGATTTTGTTGATAACGGGTATTATGGGTTTTCCACTCTTTTTAAGCATTACGGCAATATCAAGGTCATCGGCCACAAGTCCGCTTCTGATATCGCACATAAATATAATGACGTCGGCAGTGTCAATGGCGATTTGCGCCTGTTCTCTCATTTTCTTAAGTATAAAGTCATCTGTTTTGGGTTCGATTCCGCCAGTGTCGATTATAATAAATTTTCTTCCGGACCATTCTGTTTCACCGTAAATCCTGTCTCGTGTAACACCGGGAGTATCTTCAACGATTGCACGGCGTTCTCCGATTAATTTGTTGAACAGTGTACTTTTGCCGACGTTGGGACGGCCGACTATAGCTATAACAGGTTTCATTTTTAAATCCTTTCTTGTTTAATTGTCTGTACCGAGTACGGAATACAGAAACGACTCGGCATCTTCGTTGCAAAAAATTATGGGGCAGCCGAGTTTTTCGGACAGAATATCGGGCGTCATGCCGTCAAGGAAGAGGTCGCCCTCAGCTCTCAGCATATTTCTGCACAGAATAAGCTCTTCGCCAAGGTCAACGCCTTTCAGTGCTCTTGTAAGGTCATGTCCCGTCAAAAGCCCCGTGACGGTGACTTCGCCTCCGAAAAATTCGTTTTTAACGGGATAAACATCAATTTTGATGTTATTAAAGCGTTCTTCAATCATGCGAGAACATTTTGAAATCAATTTTCCTGCCGCCTCTCCCGTAGCAACGGAAACATGACGGACGGCAGTGAATTCATCGGGCTTGATTTCTGAGAGACAGTATGTAATATCGTTTTCGAAAGAAGAAATCATTCCGACACCATTTTCATACTGTTCAAAGTCTTCGTAAAATTCAGCCTCAGGCAGTTCCCTCTCAGCTTTCAAATAAAGCTCGTCGGCGGAAAAAAAGATGCGGCTTCCGTGTTTTTCAAGGCATATGTCACCGAAAGATGTGACTTTGTCAATAATCTTGCCCGCCTCCTCTTTTGTATAAGGTTCAAGAGGGTAAAGGCCTTCGCGGTGAGCTGTCAGACCCGCAGGTACAATCGAAACGCTTTCAAGCGAGGGATAGTATTTTTCAAGGTCAAAAAGAGTTCTGTCAAGCTGTTCCCCGTCGTTTATGTTCTTGCAGAGAACAATCTGCCCGTGCATTCTGACATGGGCTTCATGGAGCATATCGAGATAAGACAGTACCTCGCCCGCATTTTTGTTGTGCATCATCATTTTTCGAAGTTCGGGGTCTGTTGTGTGTATCGAAATGTTGACGGGTTCGATGTGCATTTCTATAATACGTTCGATATCTTTACGTTTGAGATTTGTGAGCGTTATATAGTTTCCGTGAAGAAATGAAAGTCTTGAGTCATCGTCTTTGAAATAAAGAGTTTCCCGCATACCGCTCGGTAATTGGTCAATAAAGCAGAATATGCACTTATTGAGACAGTTTTTTTTGTCATCCATGAGAGCGGTCTCGAATTCAAGTCCGATATCATCGTATACATCTTTTACTATGGTGAAATCAAGAATTTTGTTCTCGCGGAGAACGGATATTGTAATTTCTTCATCCGCAAGAAAAAATCTGTAGTCAAGTACATCGTTGATTTCATGCGAATTAATACTTATAAGTCTGTCCCCTTTTCTTATACCCGCAGAGTGGGCTCTTGTGCCTTTCGGGGATGATGAAATTAAAACCATTCGTTCCTCCGCAATACTAATCTAGTTTAGATTATACACCTAATAATAAATAAAGGCAATAGCTAAAACAAAAAAATCGGGAGTGTAAAACTCCCGATTTATACTATTTTTCGTCCGGAGGAAATACCGAAATAAGTCCCGCTACATATTTTCTGACAAGTAGAACATCACGCAAAGCAACGGTGCTGCTTGCATCGGCATCGGCTCTGTCGGCATCATAAGAGTCTCCGACTTCAAGCCCGGCAACGGCTTTCCGGATTAACAGAACGTCTTTTAGATTAATACTTCCGTTTGCATCCGCATCACCGTAGTATATTTCGAGCGCATCGGTGTATGTATCGTCGTAATAATCATCACAGTTAATACAAGTATGTCTTGTATAGCCACGCATACCGTATGTCGGGCTTACCACTGAATCGTTATATATG
>CAZCSZ010000227.1:0-2715 GCA_964501305.1 uncultured Ruminococcus sp. | reverse complement strand
TCTTAATTCAATAGGTTGTCCCGATTGTCGCCCTGCTTACAGAAATGCACTTGTGGATTATTTCAAAGCAAATTCAAACGGTCTTTGCGATACCTGCAAGCAAAGGCTTGAAACCAATCCTTTGAGGGTTCTCGACTGCAAAAATCCCGACTGCAAAAAAATAGCCGAAAACGCGCCGAGAACGGTCGATTACCTATGCGACAGCTGTAAAGACCATATGACAAAGCTCTGCTCCATGCTTGATGCATGTGCGGTTGATTATGTAATCGATACTCATATAGTTAGGGGCCTTGACTATTATACAAAGACAGTGTTTGAGTTTATTGCCGAAGGAATCGGCGCTCAAAGCACCGTTTGCGGTGGAGGAAGATATGACGGACTTGTAAAAGAGCTCGGAGGACCGGCTCTTCCCGCTTGCGGATTTGGAATGGGAATAACACGGCTTCTTCTCGCCATGGAACAAAACGGGGTAAAAGCCCCCTCGCCCGAAAAGCCAAAACTTTATATAGCTTCCATGGGAAATGCAGCGCAAGTCAAAGCGCAGGAATTATCTCAATCGCTCAGACGTAAAGGCATTTTTTCCGAATGCGATATTGTCGGAAGAAGTTTGAAAGCCCAAATGAAGTATGCCGACAAGATAGGCGCCGAGAAAGTGCTTATTATCGGCGACTCCGAAATCGAAAGTAACAAAGCACAGCTTCGGAATATGACCGGAGCTATAGGAGAGAATACGCAAAGTGAAGTTCCCCTTGACAGAATTTGCGATTTATTTGACTGATATTATACCGAAAGGACAGATATATTATTATGAACCAATCCTTTGACAAAGCAGACAGAAGAACGCATTATTGCGGAACACTAACCGCAGCCGACATCGGAAAAAGAGTATCCGTAGTGGGTTGGGCACAGAAGCAAAGAGACCTCGGAAGCCTTATTTTCATCGATCTTCGCGACAGAAGCGGTATTGTACAGCTTGCTTTCGACGAGGCTTGTGACAAAGCCATTTTCGACGAGGCATTCACAGTAAGAGCGGAATACGTTCTTGCCGCCAAAGGCACTGTACGTTCAAGAGGAGAAGCTGCCGTTAACAAAAATATGCCGACAGGCGAAATCGAAATAGCAGTCGATTCGTTTAAAATACTCTCATCCGCAAAAACGCCTCCGTTTGCTATAGTTGAGAACAGCGACGTCAAGAGCGAAACAAGACTGACTTACAGATATCTTGACCTAAGACGCCCCGATATGCAAAGAAATATATTGGCACGAAGCGAAATATGTAAAATCGCCAGAAACTACTTTACGGATAACGGATTTATCGAAATCGAAACGCCTAATCTTGTAAAGCCCACCCCTGAAGGAGCAAGAGACTACCTTGTTCCCAGCCGTGTTCATCCGGGCAAATTTTATGCTCTCCCGCAGTCACCTCAGCTCTACAAGCAGCTCCTTATGTGTTCAGGCTTCGACCGTTACATTCAAATAGCACGGTGCTACCGAGATGAGGACTTACGAGCAGACAGACAGCCCGAATTCACACAAATAGACCTTGAGATGTCCTTTGTTACCGAGGACGATGTTATGGCCGTAAATGAGGGCTTCATTAAGGCGTTATTCGACAATTTCATGCATATGCCGCTTGAGCTTCCGATAAAGAGAATGACCTGGCACGAGGCAATGGAACGTTACGGTTCGGATAAACCCGACACGAGATTCGGTCTTGAACTTTGCAATATTTCGGACTTAGTTAAAGACTGCGCTTTTTCGGTATTCAGTTCAGCTGTTGCAGAAGGCGGAAGTGTCCGTGCTGTAAACGTTAAAGGCGGGGCTTCAATGTCGAGAAAAGAAATCGATTCTCTTGTCGATTTCGTGAAATCTTACGGCGCAAAAGGACTTGCGTGGTACAAGAATGCCGAAGGAGCGGTATCTTCATCATTTGCCAAATTTTTGACCACCGACGAGATAAACTCCATACTTGAAAGAACAGGTGTTGAAACAGGCGACCTTCTCCTCATAGTTGCCGCAAAGAACAAAGTCGTATTCGATTCTCTCGGTGCACTCAGATGCGAAGTTGCAAAGCGACTCGGTATTATAGACAAATCCAAATTCAATTTCCTTTGGATTACGGAATTCCCTCTTCTCGAATACAGTGAGGAGGACGGCAGATTTTACGCTATGCACCACCCCTTCACAATGCCCATGGACGAGGATATCGACAAACTTGACACCGACCCGGGCGCGGTTCGTGCGAAAGCTTACGACATAGTCCTCAACGGGACGGAACTCGGCGGAGGCTCGGTGAGAATACATGACCGTGAGCTTCAGTCGAAAATGTTCTCAACTCTCGGCATTGATGAGGAAACAGCCGAAATGAAGTTCGGATTCCTACTTGAGGCATTCAAATACGGCGTACCGCCTCACGCAGGCCTTGCATTCGGTCTTGACAGACTTGTCACACTTCTTCTCGAACTTGAAGATATCCGCGATGTAATAGCATTTCCCAAGGTCCAAAATGCATCGGAACTTCTTTCAAAATGTCCTGCTCCCGCAGACCCCGATGCTCTCAAAGAACTTTGTATTGCGGTCACTGCAGAAGAAGAATAAACAACATCAGAAAATTAAAAGGAGAGCATTGCTCTCCTTTTTTGTACACGGTCATTTCAAAGCCGCACGGCAACCGTGCGGCTTTATTTCACAGTGCTGTATAGCGACACCGTGATT
>CAZCSZ010000226.1:0-2720 GCA_964501305.1 uncultured Ruminococcus sp. | reverse complement strand
TAATTGGAGAACGAAAATCCGTTGCCTTCTTTAGTGAATTTATTATAAGCACGGATAGTGTCGTACAGTCCGCCCGTTTCACGAACGACGGGGACTGCTCCGTATCTCGATGCTATCATTTGAGACAGTCCGCACGGCTCGCTCTTTGACGGCATTAAAAAGATATCGGCTCCCGCATAAATGAGCTTTGACAGCTCCTTGTCGAATTTAATCATGGCGCAGAACCTGTCGGGGTATTTTTCTCCGAGTCTCTTAAAGTAATTTTCGAATGCGCCGTCGCCCGTGCCAAGCAGAACTATTTGACAGTTGTCACCCGTCAGTATTTCCTCGATAACTGCACTTACAAGGTCAAATCCCTTGTGTGCGGCAAGTCTTGATACCATTGCGACTACTGGTATGGAACGGTCTTTTTCAAAACCGCATTTTTCTTGAAGTAAAGCCTTGTTCCGTGCCTTGCCCTCAAGCTTTTCCGATGTGTAATGATATCTCAAAGCCTTGTCTGTTTCGGGGTTGTAATAGTCAATATCTATTCCGTTGACTATTCCGCCGAGCTTGTCTTTGCACCTCTCAAGTATTGGGGAAAGCCCGTGCGAGTAGTACGGTGTGAGTATTTCTCTTGCGTAAGTCTCGCTTACCGTTGTTACGTAATCCGAAACAGTGAGTGCGCCCTTCGTGAGGTTTATTGCACCGTCAAACTCAACGGTGGTGCGGTCCCACTCGGATAAATCAAATACGTCGCCCAAAATCTCAAAGCCGTATATGCCCTGATACTCAATATTGTGTATTGTATATACCGTTTTTATCTTTGAATACTCGGGTATATATCTGTATTTTCTCTTTAAATATATTACGCAAAGTGCACTCTGCCAATCGTTGGCGTGCAATATGTCGGGGTAAAACCCTACGTGCGCCATCATTTCAAGTACCGCCTTGCCGAAGAAGGCAAATCTCTCTCCGTCGTCGTAACTGCCGTAAAACTGTTCTCTCTTGAAGTAAAACTCGTTGTCCAAAAAGTAAAATGTTACTCCGTCACGCTTTGTACTCCATACTCCGCAGTACTGCCGTCTCCATGATAGCGGCACCTCAAACTCGCATTCGAGTTTCAATATGTCCGAATACTTTTCCTTGACTACAGGGTACAAGGGGATTACTACCCTTATGTCCGCTCCCTTGCCGAGAGCCTTCGCTACGCTCGGCGGCAATGCTCCGATTACGTCTCCGAGTCCGCCTGTCGATGCGTACGGCAGTGCTTCCGATGATGTGTACAGTATTTTCATTTCGTCCTCCGATTTGTTGTGTATGTATGTTTGTGCCCGTTCTTGAATCGCTTATGCCAAGGGCGCTTATCTGCCGAATAGGGTGATATTATAAATAGCGGGTATTAAAGATAGGTTCTGCCTAAAGACTGTGAGCCTTGCCGAAAGGGCGAAGGTTTCGGGGATAGGTACATAGTCCACGGTTAGAACGGTGTTTGCATATGTTTTGTCAACGACCGTTTTGAATGAGCCGTCGGTGAGTTTCAGCTCCAACTTATAGGGAATAGGCTCATTTGCGTTTGACCCGTCTGGCTTGATGCCTATTTCGTTCCATATTATACGAAGTGAGCTGACGTATGCTCCGAGTGGCGGCAAAGAGATATCGAGAGTGGGGGTTGTGTCGTTTGGCAACGGCTCCCACCAACTTGTCAAGTCGTCCGACACGGCATATACGGCATCACGTCCCGCGGCGGAGCTTGAAGAAACAACGTTTCTGCTTGCCGTTAGAGGGAGATAATGCGGTATTTGAGTGCTTTCGGCGGGAGAAATTTGGGGAGTATCCGTAACTTCTTCGCAGATAATATCCCCGTTTGAATTGAAGGTTATTCTGTCGTAACCTATCATTCTCTCGAATTTGTGCTTTGAGGAGATATGGCAGGTATAGAATACCCACGCCGTGCCGTTCGGGCCGTCTGTTATACAGCCGTGACCGGCACCTTTGACTACGCCGTGCTTTTTCAGGGTAAACGGGCTTGTTTCCATGTATTCAAAGCCCGAAAGCGGACTGCCGCTTTTGTAAGCGCCGAGAGCATAGGTTGAATATTCCGTGCCCGGAGCGGTATAGATAAGGTAATATGTGCTGCCGTGTTTGTACATCCACGGCCCTTCCACTGCCGAGGTTGAGGCATCTTCGTTGTGTTCTCCGTTTCTCTCCCATATGTGGTCGGGATTGAATACGATAAGGCGCACGGTGTCACCGTCAAAACGGCACGGGTCGCCGCTTTTGAGTTTTACTCCGTAAATCGAAGTAGAATGGAATTCATGCTCGTAAATGCAGTAGTAGAGATAAAGAGAACCGTCACTGTCGGAAAAGAGCATAGGGTCGTAAAAGTCACCGATTGGCACGCCTTCTTTGTCTTTAAAAGTACCGAGGAAACTGTATTTACCCAAAACGCCGTCTGAAACGTAGAGCGGGGAATTGCAAGCACAAAGGTAATATTTGTCGCCGTGGCGCACAACCGTCGGTGCATATCCTATGTCATACGGCTCGATTTTTTCGTGACGCCATGTACAGAAATCTTCGCTTACCCACGCCATGCCGCACGAGGAGAACAGATACCATTTGCCGTTTTCAAACAGTACGGTTGGGTCTGCCGCTTCACGCCACGATACTTTGCCCCCCTTTTCAAGGCGGGACAACCTTCCTTGCGGCATATCGGGCAGAGGTGTCGGATTGACGTATGT
>CAZCSZ010000225.1:0-2721 GCA_964501305.1 uncultured Ruminococcus sp. | reverse complement strand
CTGTTGACCTCCTCAACGGTAGTCCCGCTTCCCGCCGCAATACGTTTTCTTCTCGAACCGTTTATGACGTCGGGCTTCGTTCTCTCTCTCGGTGTCATTGAGAGAATTATAGCCTCGGTTCTGTCAAGAGCCTTCTCGTCAATTGTAGCGCCTTTCAGCGCAGCCTGATTCATTCCCGGAATCATACCTATCAAAGAATCAAGAGGCCCCATATTTCTGACCTGTTTTAGCTGTTCAAGGTAATCCGCAAGGGTAAACGAGTTCTCACGAAGTTTCTTTTCAAGTTCCGCCGCCTGTTTCTCGTCATATGCCATTTCCGCTTTTTCGATAAGAGACAAAACGTCTCCCATTCCCAATATGCGGGATGCCATTCTGTCGGGATAAAACGGCTCAATCATATCAAGCTTCTCTCCGGTGCCGACAAACTTAATCGGTTTTCCGGTAACATAGCGCACTGAAAGCGCAGCCCCACCTCTTGTATCACCGTCCGTTTTAGTCAAAACAACCCCTGTTATATCAAGAAGCCCGTTAAAGCTCTCGGCTACGTTGACCGCATCCTGACCGAGCATGGCATCTACTACCAACAGTATCTCAGTCGGATTGACTCTTTCTTTGATATTCCGAAGTTCCTCCATCAGAACTTCATCGACGTGAAGTCTGCCCGCAGTATCGAGGAATACCATATCGTATCCGTTTTTCACAGCATAGGCAATTGCCTCTTCGGCTGTATCAACGGGCGATTGAGTGCCTTTTTCAAATACGGGTATTCCAAGCTGTTCGCCGACAACCTGCAACTGCTTAATAGCGGCAGGTCTGTAAATGTCGCAAGCGACAAGCAGGGGATTTTTGCCCTGTTTCTTATATAAAGCCGCGATTTTCCCGCAATGAGTGGTCTTACCCGCACCTTGCAGACCGCACATCATTATAACAGTCGGCGGCTTTGAAGAAATTTCAAGCTTTGATATTGTCGAACCCATAAGAGCAGTCAGCTCTTCGTTTACGATTTTAACTATTTGCTGAGCCGGCATAAGGCTTTCAAGAACCTCACTGCCCACAGCTCTCTCGCTGACCTTTCCTATAAATTCTTTTACAACTTTAAAACTGACGTCCGCTTCGAGAAGAGCAAGCTTAATCTCTCTCATTCCCTCTTTAACGTCTTTCTCTGTCAGTTTTCCTTTGTTTCTGAATTTTTTAAAGGCATTAGTCAGCTTTTCCGATAAGCTCTCGTGCATAGTGCCTCCGAATAATTGAATATTGTACCCTTAAAAATCAAGCTCCCTCAACCGTTTCGCGGCATAAAGTGCAGTTTTCTCACACATTTCGGCGTCCGCTGACGACTTTTCGAGCATATCCGCAATTTGTAACGCTTCACTCTTGAGATTTTTAAACCTCTCGGCAAGTCCGAGCTTAGCCTCAAGTTCTTCAAGTTCGCTCTCGCTCTTCTTTACGGAGTCTCTGACCCCCTGCCTTGATATTCCCGTTTCTTCGGCAATTTCCGACAGAGACAAATCCTCGTTATAGTACATATCTATAATACTGCGCCGTCTCTCCGAGAGAATATCACCGTAAAAATCAAGTAAAAGCGATATTTTCATATCCTTTTGAAACATTTACGGCAGCCTCCTTACACAATGTAAAGCAAATTACTTTACAAGTATATCATACAGAACACGTCTTGTCAAGTACTTTTTAAAATAAAATGCCGCAGAGGATAACCTTGCGGCAACATATTTTACACAAATTCGGTTTCAATTGTCAGTTCAAGCGTATTATCCGGATAACATTCCTTCATATAAGCCGTGAAATCGTCTTTCAGCCCGTCCCAATCCTTCAGTTCGTAATCAACTACCAAATCGCAATAGAGTCTGTCCGAGATAGTGTCGAAATAAATAGCATGATAGCTTTTGATATGCCCGTAACCAGCAATGAATTTCTCAACGGTATTTCGGACATTCTTGCTTCTTTCGCTGTCGTTGTCAACGGCATAAATACCGAACACCATAACAACATTGTATTCTTTCATAATCTTAAGCTGCAGTGCGTGGATAAACTGATATATCTCTCCGACGGTTTTCGCATGGTCGATTTCGACATTTACGGACCCTGAATAAGAGTTCGGACCGTAGTTGTGAAGCATCATATCGGCAGCGTTAAGCACTCCCTCGGTTTGCCTGATTTCGCGGTAAAGCCTGTCGGCAAGACCCTTTTCTCCCGCACGTCCGAGAAGTTCCGATACGGTATCCTTCATCACTCCGAATCCCGCTTTGATTATAAGAATTGAGGTTATAATACCCGCATAGGCATCTATTGAAAAATCGAAGATTATGAATACAGCCGACGACACCAAAGTAATCAAAGACACAAGACAGTCGTTTCTGCTGTCGATTCCGAGTGCTACAAGTGCGCTTGAACCCGTTTTCTTACCCACTTTGACAGTATATAAGCCGAGAAAGAATTTGATAACGGCCGATACGGCGACTATTATAAGAGATATGTATGTTACAGACAGTTCGGACGGTTTAAACACCGACTTCACAGACCCCGTCAGCATCTCAACGCCCGACACGAGAATAACAACCGAGATTACAAGGCTTGTAAGATATTCAATCCTGCCGTGACCAAACGGATGCTCTTTATCCGGTCTTTTGGTTGCAAGCTTTGCTCCGACAAACGTCAAAACCGACGTCATGGCATCTGTTGCGTTGTTAACTCCCTCGGATA
>CAZCSZ010000224.1:0-2732 GCA_964501305.1 uncultured Ruminococcus sp. | reverse complement strand
GAGCTTAATTACGTAATGATAACTACGGAAGACGGCGAAAATCTCATAATGGGATAAACCTATTACACGGGCAAATTTGCATCTAAGTACGGCGCCGTTGAAGAATTCAAGGGTGCTGAGCTTGTGGGACTTCATTATGAAACATGTTTCCCCGAAATAGGACTTCAGGAAGGAATTGACCACCGTATAGTTGCGTGGGAAGATGTCCTTGACGATGAAGGCTGCGGAGTTGTACATATTGCACCCGGTTGCGGTGCCGAGGACTTTGAGCTCGGCCGCAGAGAGGGACTTGAAGTCGTTATTCCCATTGACGAATACGGTGTCATGAACGAAGGTTGCGGCGTTTTTGCTGGCAAAAATGCTCACGATGTACGTGACGAAGTGTTTGCCGAGCTCAAAAAGAGAGGCAAACTGTTTTATACACATAAAATTACGCACAGCTATCCCGTATGTTGGAGATGCAAGACGGAGATTCTTTTCCGTTGCGTAAAGGAATGGGCAATCGATGTTGAGGAACTTCGCCCCCGCCTTATAAAGAATGCGGAAAAGGTTAAGTGGAATCCGCCGTATCAGGGGAAGAGAATGCTTGACTGGCTCAACAACATGACCGATTGGAATATATCGAGAAAACGTTTCTACGGTCTGCCGCTTCCGTTTTATCCTTGCGAATGCGGTCATGTAACTGTCATAGGTTCTAAAGAAGAGCTTCGTGAAAAGGCCGTTGAAAAAGAGCTTGTGGATACGATACCGCATCTCCACCGCCCGTGGATAGACAATATACATATAACGTGTCCCGAATGCGGAAAGACTGTTTCAAGAGTTCAGCAAGTCGGAGACGTTTGGCTTGATGCGGGTATAGTACCGTTCTCGACCTTGAAGTATTTCGAAGACAAAGATTATTGGAAAGATTATTTCCCTGCGGAATATGTCGTCGAAATGAAGGAACAAATCCGTCTTTGGTTCTACTCAATGCTCTTTATGAGTACGGTTCTTGTTGATGAGCCTCCGTATGAACAGGTTGGAACATACGGCATGGTTACTGCAGAAGACGGAAGCAGATTTTCCAAGACGGGATTCATGATAAGATTTGACGAGGCGGCAGACAAAGTAGGTGCCGACCCTTCAAGATACATTTATGCGGCAGCTCCCATTACAAACGACGTAAGATACGGATTCAATCTCGGAACCGATGCCAAAAGAAAGCTTCTCGCATATTGGAATCTTTCGACTTTCTTCGCAACTTATGCGGAAATCGACCGACCCAAAGTCGATACGGACAGCATTGATGTTGACAAGCTTTGCTTTGTCGACCGTTGGCTTGTTGCTCTTGTCAATGAGTTTGTAAAGCGAGCTACGGCGGCTATGGAGTCTTATTCGACAAAAGACGTTATCACGTATTACGAAAAAGTAGTTGACGATATATCCAACTTCTATATCCGTGTAAACCGTCGCCGTTTCTGGAAAGTCGAAGATACGGAGGACAAGAACACCGCATATACGGTTATGATGTATGCAATTAAAACGATAACTCAGGTTATGGCGCCCATTATTCCGTTTATGACGGAGCATGTATGGCAAGAGGTTGTTCTTCGCTATTCAACCGAAAAGATTCAGTCGGTTCATCTTACGGATTGGCCGAAACCCATTGAGAATGTCGAAAAATATACCGATGTAATAGGTCATGTTGACGAAGTCAGAAATATTATTTCTTCGGTTCTTAAACTCAGAAACGAAAAGCAAGTCAGAATCCGCCAGCCTCTGTCATCCCTTTACGTATGCAAGGACGGCGAAAAATTCGAAATCGAACAATCGCTGATACCCATTCTTCTCGGAGAAGTCAATGTTAAAAATCTGCATATTCTCGAAACAACGGATGAACTTGAAACAAAGCTTGCAAGTCTTGATTTCAGAAAGGCCGGCGCATTCCTAAAAGGAGATGTCAACAAAGTAAAGAGCATTCTTCTCAGATTATCCGACGGGGAAATGGCTTGCGTGGTAGCCCAAATAGAAAAAGGCACATCTGTCAGTGTGCCGGGATATGACGGTGAGATGCCGGCCGAATTGTTTGTCTTGACTTCGGTCTCAAAACCCAACATTTCGATTGTCAAGGATAACGGAATTACGGTAAGCCTTGATATGAATGTTACGGAAGAGCTTTTGAACGAAGGTTTCCTTCGCGATATTCTCCGGCAGTGTCAGGTGTTCAGAAAGGAAGCCGACTTCAATGTATCCGACAGGATAAAGGTTTATTTCAAAGCCGAGAACAGGGCGGGAGATATTATAGCATCCAACCGTTCTTATATCGAAAGCGAACTTCTTGCAAACATTACCGATGCGCCTGTTGACGGTGCTGAGTTTGCGGGTAAAATCGAACTCGAAGTCGGATGTATAGAGGTGGAAATGAAGAGAGCGTAAAGCCTCAAAAGGTGCTCTGTTTCACAATACTATAATGAAAAAAGTCAGTATAATTATTCCGTGCTTCAACAATGCATCTCAAGTTGAAACCGCAGTCGACTCTTTGAAGGCGCAAACTTACACCGAATTTGAAGCTTTGATTATAGACGACGGTTCATCGGATAATTCGTACAGTGTCGCAAAGTTTGCGGCGGGTGACGACAAACGGTTTAAAGTCACCCGCTGCGAGCACGGCGGTGTGTCCAATGCCAGAAATATCGGGATGGATATGGCAACGGGAGAGTACATAATGTTTTTGGACGCCGATGACTTATATA
>CAZCSZ010000223.1:0-2762 GCA_964501305.1 uncultured Ruminococcus sp. | reverse complement strand
GTACTTCTGCAAGATCATTGGAACTTATTTTTTCTAGAGCGGCCAGCCCGCTTTCAAGAGTCATTCTCATGTTGTCTCCCGTGTCTCCGTCGGGAACGGGAAATACATTGAGCTCGTTAATTTCGTCCACGTTGGAACGAAGTTCGCTTGCTCCGCTTCTTACCATTTCGGTAAACATAGCGCCATCAATAAATTCTTCTTGATTATCGGTTATATTCATTGCATTTCCTTTCGGGAAAATATTTTCCTATGATAATATCTGGTAACTGTTCATCGTTTTTGCACTACGTGGATTTTATACAACATTAAACGTTCGGACCTCTCTGACGATAATAATACATCCGATATCGGGAAAACGTTGACGAAAAAAGAGTACATAAACACATTTGTGAAAAAAAGAAGTTGACAAATCAACATTTGAGGGCTATAATACTCTTGCACCCGACGTTTTATATGTTTGTTTTGAAACGTCAAAGGGGCAAGAGTTACGCACATAACCGCCTAATTATATCATGTTTTGGTTAATAATGCAAGACCATTTTCCCTTTTTGACCCGAATATTTTTTTATGCTGCTTTTCGGCTGAATGCAGATAATTTATTTGCATCGGTTGTATTGAATCTTTAATTGCCCTTGAAGAGTATTAAATCTCTTCTTTTTGTGAGTGAAAGGAAATAAAGTGAAACATAAAAACCCACCGTATTTTGACTATATGCCGGAATCTTTTACGTTCAAAGAACTGATTCAAAACTCGACTGAGCATTATAGAGATAAGATAGCGTATTCATACAGGTTGCGTCCGACTGACAATACCATTCATTACGTTTCGTATGCAAGGTTTTACAATGAAGTGAAAGCAATTGCAACCCGCGCTCTCGACCTCGGCTTGTCGGGAAAGCATGTTGCTCTTATCGGTAAATTATCCTATCAGTGGATTAGGGTATATTTTTCTTTGATTTCAATCGGCGCAGTACTTGTACCGCTTGATCCGGATTGGCATGATAATGACCTTGCTGACACTGTGTCTAAGGCAGAATGTCACACTGTATTCTTCTCGGAAAGTGTTCGCAAAAAGATGGAGACCGTTTCACGTATAGCAAGTGTTAATGAATTTTATTCTCTTGACGGGGATGGGGCAGATACCCTTTCGTCTTTCAGAAAAGCCGGAAGTGAGCTTTTGCTGAACGGGAATACTTCTTTCGACGATTATATAACCGACCCGGATGCTGTTTGCGAAATAGTATTTACTTCAGGTACAACGGGAAAGGGAAAAGGTGTAATGCTCAGTCAAAAATGCATTTTAAGTGATTTACACGGTGCATTTTCCATACTTACTATCGGTAATAAAACACTTGCCGTATTGCCTCCACATCACACATACGGTTCTACAATTGCACTTCTTTCTCCGTACTGCAACGGTTCTCACACATATATTTCAAGCGGAATGAGGTATATGCTCAAGGAACTCTCGGAACAAAAGCCCGAATTTCTGATTTTGGTACCGCTGTATCTTGAAACTTTCTACAGAAGAATACGCTCTACCATAGAAAAACAAGGCAAGAAGAATTTGGTTGACAGCATGGTTAAAGTCACGGATACTTTGTCCAAATTAGGGCTTAATGTAAGTAACAGGATTTATGCCAAAACCGTACTTTCAGCATTCGGCGGCAGACTTAAAATGATAGTTTGCGGAGGGGCCCCTCTCAGCGAAGAGATAGCAGAATCATTCGAAAAATTCGGCATTAGAATTTTAAACGGATACGGTATAACCGAGTGCTCTCCGCTTATTTCCGCAAACAGACTTGTGTACTCCGTAAAATATTCTGCGGGAGTTCCCATACCGGAGGTCGAAATTAAAATCGGCAACCCCAATGAAGACGGAGAAGGGGAAATATGCGTCAAAGGTTCTAATGTAATGCTCGGTTATTACAAGGACGAAGAGGCAACTGCGAATGCCATTGACAGTGACGGATATTTCCACACGGGCGACATCGGAAAAGTTGAAAACGATGTTGTATTTGTTACGGGAAGAGTTAAGAATTTGATTATACTTTCCAACGGTAAAAACGTATATCCCGAAGAAATAGAAGGCGAACTCATGACCTTGCCAGGAGTAGCGGAGATTGTTGTTTATGAAGGAGAAAGCCGTGAAAAGGGAAAGTCCAATATCATTGTAGCCGAGATTTTTCCCGAAAAGAGCTATTTTCAAGATAATTCAATTGATAATGTATATGATTATTTTACCAAGAAGGTAACGGAATATAACAGACGTGCCGTCCCCTACAAGAAGGTTGAAAAGGTCAAAATCAGAAACGATGAATTCCCCAAGAACACACTCAGGAAGATTATGAGGTTCAAAATAGACAAAACAATAGACTGAGCAAGAGCCGTGCCGTTTGGTAGTTTCCAGCTAGGCAGTTTGAGAATTTTGCTGTTATATGGTATCGGACGCGCGGAATACAATGAGAAAAAATAGTATTTTGGATCGTACTTGTGTTATATTGACTATATTAAACAAATGAACCGCGGTCAATATCTTTTGTTTATAATGTAAATATTCCATCTGTGATATTGAATTTATAAACGCCTTTGAAAAAGGAGGAAAACTATGTTATTAAGAAAAGCAAAAACAGATGATTCAAAAGCATCTTATCAATGTATCGAAGATGCGAGATCATACCACAATTCCATGGGGTTTGTTCAATGGCATCCGGGATACCCAACACTTGCTACAATTGTGGACGATATAGAAGCGGGTATTGG
>CAZCSZ010000222.1:0-2796 GCA_964501305.1 uncultured Ruminococcus sp. | reverse complement strand
TCACAGCAACGAGTACTAATGATAAAAGTTTTTTCATTTAGAATTCCTCCTAAAAATTTTGGTAGTTTCATTATATACTATTGCCGTGAAAAAGTCAACCTCAAATCCAAAATAAATGAATTTTTTTAACTTCGGGGTGTTTTTTTATGACATTTTTACAAAAAATCCGACATAATGAAATGAGCGTTTTTTTTGCGGCAACGGCGAATAACTTCTTCATTTCAGATAGTTCTATAATTAATGTTGTAGAATATCGCCGGGATATGTCCGTCCTCTCATCAGCGACGAATCTCTCGAAAAACATACGGTCAGGGAACGGAAACTCAGCTTAAAGACACAAAAGTATAATAAATAATGAAGCCTGTATTTCGGAATTGCACCGTTTTTAAATAAAGTTCAAAGTCTTTATGTACTATCTAAACCGATGTTTGATCGTCCGACTTGCAAAATCATTTCACACTGTCAAGACCCAAACAGAGCTTACCGGGCGGCTCGGTTGCGCATTGTTACAGTACTACCGCTTCCGCAACCGTTGTATATGCAATCTGCATTGCTTTCCGACATAAAAAAGCGGCGGGTTTGAAACCCGCCTACAGTTTGGAGCAGGCGGCGGGAATCGAACCCGTACTATCAGCTTGGGAAGCTGAAGTTCTGCCACTAAACTACGCCTGCAACCTTATTTGTATTATATTTTATCACATTTCCGCCGTTTTTCAAGAGCTAAACCGATATTTTTTTCAGCAAAGTCAAAAAAATTAATTTAGACATATGCATAAAGCATATTGTGGCTTATTTTTGTTTTATGCATATGTAAAAACAATAGCGGCACACCTTATTCTCTGCCTTTTTCGATTATCGCGGTAATTTCCGTCTCCGCTTTATCAAGTTCCCTCTCGAATTCAGCCGACGACATTCTCAATATTCCGCTTTTGACTGCCGACAGCTGTATCAGCGCATCGGAGGTAACAACTCTGACCCTCTCGTTTTTTCCTATTCCAACGATTAACTTTTCTATATAAGCATCGGCTGTTTCATTCTCCTTGGTGTAAACAACGTCAATCCCACCGACATCAAGCTTTTCTCCGCCGTGCAAATGAACATTATATGCGTCAAACACGAGAATTATTCGTACCCCCGTAAAGTGCGAATAGTTGGAGAGTATTCTGCAAAGTTCGGCTCTGGCACTTTCAAGGTCACATTCGGCCCTTCCCTTAAGCTCATTTGATGAGAAAATGTAATTGTATCCGTCCACAATGATGCACGAAGTTTTGATTTTCGCCACTTTGGCAAGTTTTTCTCCGGCGTCCACCCTGACAGGTTCTCTGTAACTTCTCCGCTTAATCGGTCCAAACTCACGGAGCATTATTTCTTCAAGCTCTTTTTCGTCAATAGACAGATTTTTGTGCCTCGCCCCCCTGTTTTTCCTTGCAAAGTAACTCGGTACGTGCATATAATCGGACACCTCATTCCATTTTACGTTAAAACCGCCTCCGTGTGCACAAAAAACGGAATCAGCCGGGTTTTCGGTGTCACGCTCGGCATCATAGGCAAACGTCTTAATTACTTCTTGCTCATTATGGCATACACTGTAACCGCCGTATTCAAGTGACAGTTTACCCCTGCCGCCTGTGTAGGATGCAACCTCCGACATATAGGAACCGACAGTTGCAACAGGAGCTTTTCCGCAAATCACACATACAACTCCGTCGTTTTCGGTGCGCGCATCAAGCCCTCCCATCATTTTGAGGTCGCTGAGAGCTCTGCCGACATCTTTTGCAGGCACTTCGAGACGGTAATTGTAGTATGGTTCCAAAAGAACGCTTTTCGCTTGCATAAGTCCTTGGCGTAATGCTCTGAAAGTTGCCTGTCTGAAATCGCCGCCTTCCGTGTGCTTTATATGACTTCTTCCGCCGACAAGAGTTATTTTAATATCCGTGACGGGAGACCCCGTTAAAACTCCAATGTGATCTCTTTCGGCAAGATGCGACATTACAAGCCTTTGATAGTTACCGTCAAGCATATTATCGCTGCACATACTGTCAATTATAACTCCGGATGACCTCTCAAGAGGCTCTATAAGCAAGTGAACTTCGGCATAATGGCGAAGCGGTTCATAATGTCCTACACCTTCAACGGTATTTTCAACGGTTTCTTTATATATTACTCTGTCTTTGCATACTTTTACATCAACGCCGTAGCGTTCGTAAATAATGCTTTTGATTATTTCCGCTTGAACATTTCCCATAAGCTCGCAGGTAAAACACGAATACTTCCCATTCCACCTTATGCGCAAAGAAGGGTCCTCTTCCGTAAGCTTTTCAAGTTTCGAATACATTGCGTGAAGGTCAACCTTTTCGGGAAAAACAAGGCTGTAACTCATTACAGGTTCAAGTATCGGTTGCACTGCCGACTTTTCGGCTCCAAGTCCCTGCCCCGCAGAAGTTTGCGACAAACCCGTAACCGCGCATACCTCTCCTGCTTGTACGCTTTGGACCGTAATGAACTTTTCGCCTTTGTAAATTCTTATACGGTTGATTTTTTCCGATATCCCGTTATAATCTATACTGTCGCGCACGGACAGGACACCGCCCGTTACACGCATTTTCGTTAGCCTTTCGTTTTTTTTCGTGGCTGATTTTATATACTTTTGCTCCGAATTCCGATGGATAATCACATTCGATCGCAAGAGAGCAAATGCAATTCAAAAAATCCGTAACTCCTTCGTTTTTAAGTCCGGAGCCGAAAAAACACGGAAACAAGTGTCTTTCTTTAACAGCAAGAGCGATTGTATCTAAG
>CAZCSZ010000221.1:0-2805 GCA_964501305.1 uncultured Ruminococcus sp. | reverse complement strand
GTATCAAGAGTACTATTTTTGCGATCTACACGCCCCTGAGTTCGGATTGCTCCGGCATTAAATAAAATAGATTCGGCAAGTGTCGTTTTACCGGCATCGACATGTGCCGCAATTCCTATGACCGTATGTTTCATTTAATGCCCCTTTCATTAATATACAAAAATGCTTGTGTGGTGTACCGGCCGCTGTTTACCAAATGTTTAATCTAAAAATCAGTGTATGGGTGGTTTGCACAACAAGAAAAAAGCACTCGCATTCGCAAGTGCTTTTGGCGGAGGGAGTGGGATTCGAACCCACGTGAGTTTGACCTCAAACGGTTTTCAAGACCGCCTCGTTATGACCGCTTCGATATCCCTCCGTGTTTCTCGTTTTCGAAGCTGTTTGCGAGTGTAAAATAATTACTTTATTATGATATCATACTTTATCCGTTTTGTCAATTGCTTTTTTTAATTTCTTCATTCTAAGTATATAAAAAGGTATTCTCCTTAAGCTTTATTATCCGAAAATAATATTTTTCCGAAGATATAATAATATACTTGAAATGAAACTACTTATATGATATAATTTTCTGTGTATAAGACAGAAAACGCTCGACATGAGCCGAAAGGTGTATAAATGAAAAGAGACTACATCTACAATGAAGACGATGCCGTTCCGATAAGGACAAAGAGAAAAAAAACGCAAAACAGCACCGCAAAATCATACAGCGACAAAACAGCACCTACCCGTAGTGATTACTTACCCCGAACTGTTGACATAAGGCAAAAAAACGTCACGGCAAACAGCGAAGCGAAAATTCAAAAAAGCGTTGCCGTTGCACACGGTAAAGTACGATCTATTGAAAAAGCAGGTACAGGCAGTCACAGCACGCGCGACTTGCATCGAACAAACACAAGTGCCGAGCATACAAGAGCAAATTATACAACCGCCGAAAAGAGATGGTCCTCAGCGGCAAAAAACCAGTACACATATTCCGTTAAAACTCAATCCGTATTGAATAAGATTTCTTTCTTCAAGATACCGTATCTGATTTTCGTTGCCGTTTTGCTTATTATATCGGTTAGCGTAATTATTTATGTTCACGGTGCTCTTGTCGATTATGAATCTTCACAGCCCGAAAACATTCTTCAAAGTCAAATCGACCTTTTGAATGAGGCTAAAAGTGTCGAAGAAATCGAAAAGATTTTGTCTGTAAAATCTATCAGAAACGAACTTACGGCAAGCGACGAAGATATTATGAAATTCAAATCGGATTTCCTTTCGGGCGATATCCAGTTTAAAGATAATCACGACAGCGTCGATGCTTCAAAAAAAATACTCGACGTCATAAGTGACGGATACAAAGTCGCAACCTTCACGCTTGAACACGTAGGGCAAGAAACCAAGCTTTTGATTTTCACTCTTGACCGTTGGAAAATAGCAGGTTTTGAATCAAGCGGATACGAAGTGAACTTTGCCTCTCCGATTTCGGTTACCGTTAAAAACGGCGGTGACGTTGTCGAAGGCAAGCGCGATGAGACCTCATTCAAATCGGTTTACAGCATAAAAACGCTGACAAAACCCGATATTGAAATATGTGACGTTCTAGGCAACAGTGTGAAATACGACAGCGCAAACCTCCCGAAATTCACGGATTATAAAATAACAGTTCCCTCAAATTTCACGATAAAGGGAACCGAAACAGTTCCTCTTTCAGCCGCAACTCTTACGCCCATTGATTCCTTGAAGTATGTAAAAGAATTCTGTAGCAGTGTCCCCGATACCGCAACCTATATTATCAGCATTATGGGCGGCGAGCCTAATTTCAAAATTTACGATAACAACGATGACGAAATAAACTTTGAGTTAAGCGGAAGAAAAGTCGAAATAGACACCCAATCGGGAAAAGACAAAAACCCGCTTGATGCGGATATTGACCCACTCGAAGTTGCAAAACTCTGGAGTTTCTTCATGACGCAGGACCTCGGAGGAAAAACAAACGGATATTACAAAATATCCCCCTACCTTATAGACGGCAGTTACCTTCAAGGCGTTGCCTGGAAATGGGCTACAGGCATTGACATCACTTTTACAAGCACGCATACCCTCGAAAATCCGCCGTTCTGTACGGAAAAAGTATCTAATTTTGTCAAGTATTCCGACGATTGCTTCTCATGTGATATTCTTCTCGAAAAGAATATGCACCTCTCAACGGGTATGGCTGTAAAGGATACTATAAACAGCACGTTCTATTTTGTTAAATACGACGATACCGATAACGGAATCGACGACGCACATTGGGTGTTCGTCGACTATAAAGAAATACAATAGGAGGAATTCAAATGAACAGGACATACAGCAGAACAACTCCTCTTGTCGCCGTCGGCAAATGGGCACTTCGAATTCTTGCCGTTATACTGACCTTGGTAGTATTTTTTGCCGCGACACTATTTGTTTCAATGAAGATGATTTGCGGTTCTACCTCTCCGAGTGCAAAGCAAACATTTGTAACTACCCTTCTCGAAACAGGTCAACTTAAATTCCTCGTTTCGTGGTTTGTTCCCTCTGACGAAGTTCAGAAAATAGACGATTCAAACTCAATGGAGAAAATTAATGACGAAGTTAATTCCGACATGATTTCAATAGGCGGATTTGACGACGATGAAAACAGCACCTCCGAAGAAGGAAAAGACATTGAGGTTATTGAAATATCAGGACGGACGTATACTGCAAATCTAATAAAAGTCAAAGACCCGTCAAGGGTCAGCCTTGCGACGATATATCCGTGGAAAGATGTCGGAGTTACACTTGAACAGTTAGTTAAGG
>CAZCSZ010000220.1:0-2821 GCA_964501305.1 uncultured Ruminococcus sp. | reverse complement strand
AGGCAAGGAAATAAAGAAGCTCTAATTCCTTAGGCGGAACATCAACGGGTTTGCCGTTGAGCTTAAGCTCATATTTCAAAAGGCTGATTTCGATATTTTCAAACTTAACGGCTTCTTCATCGCCTTTGGTGTCCTTGGAATAATAGCGGCGAAGAACAGCTTTAACTCTTGCGGAAAGCTCCTTCATATCAAAAGGTTTTGTGACAAAGTCATCGGCGCCGAGTTCAAGCCCGAGTACCTTGTCGAACACTTCGCCTTTTGCGGTCACCATAATAATAGGTCTCGAAGAGCTCTCGCGGATTTCGCGGCATACGTGCCAACCGTCTTTTTTGGGTAGCATAATGTCAAGAAGAACAAGGTCGGGCTCATGAACTTTAAAGCTCTTTACCGCTTCAACGCCGTCATTAGCCGTAATTATCGTGTAACCTTCGTTTTCAAAGTAAATACGAAGTAAATCACAAATATTGATATCATCATCAACTACCAAAATTTTCGCACTCATTTTAAGCACCTCTCTTCAATTCTATTCTGTATTTAGAATAGCACAGATTTTACAAAATGTAAAGAGCTTTTTTGTTTTTTCACCTAAAATTCATTTTTCTCGGCTCTTTTTGTCCTTTCTTAGCTCAGCACATATGCAAAGAGCAAAAAAAGCGTATAAACGAGTCCAAAACAGAAAAACTACAGACGTACAAAGGTACAAAATCATTTCAAGGAGCACTCTATGGAACATCAAAATAAGTCATGCGATGCGAACAAGAACGAAAAGTGTAAGTGCCGCAAGGACAAAAATCAAACTAAGGACATGTCAAAAGAAAAAAAGGCCAACACTTTTGAAAGCAAGAAAGGCTCAAACTGACTTTGAGTAAACAGCGGCATCGGGGAAACATCTTGTACTGTTTGCCCCGATGCTTTATTTATTAATAAAATATAGGTTGCAAAAGCTCCGCGGCTATGATAAAATATAGGATAGAATACTATTGAAAGTGACTTATTATGACTTTAACGGAGCAAAGATTTATAAAAGCGAAGAGAGCGCTTTTCGACAAATACTACTCATACTTAAACCCGGTCCAGCGTTCCGCCGTATTTCATGTCAATGGCCCATTGCTTATTTTGGCGGGAGCGGGAAGCGGAAAAACAACGGTTCTTGTAAACAGACTTTCATATCTTATAAAATACGGCGACGCTTATAACACCGAGATTGTACCCGAAGGTATAACAGAACGTGATGTCGATGCTGTCGAAAGAGCTATTTCGCTCAGCAAAGAAAAACTCGGTGAATACCTTACAAAATTCTCTTATATGGCTCCCGCTCCGTGGAACGTAATGGCTATTACGTTTACAAACAAAGCGGCAGGTGAGATAAAGGAAAGAATAGCGAAAGCATTTGAAGGAAGCGATGAGGATGCATCGGGCGTTTACGCGGGAACTTTCCATTCCATATGCATGAGGTTTTTGAGAAGATGGGCGGACAGGCTCGGTTACACGTCGGATTACGGCATTTGCGATGCAGACGATTCAAAAAAACTCATCGGTGAATGTATGAAAGAACTGGGCGTTGATACGAAGAGTTTTGCCGTTAAGAACATCATGAACACCATCAGTTCCGAAAAAGACAAGCTTCACACTCCGAAAGACACAATGGAAAATGCCGGAGGAGATGTCTTTTACGAGACAGCGGCAAGGGTATATGAGGTATACCAAAGAAGGCTCAAAGCATCTAATCTCGTTGATTTCGACGATATCATAATGCTGACCGTTTCTCTTTTCGAAACCAATCCCGATATTTTAAATGAGGTTAGAAACAAATTCAAATACATTTCCGTTGATGAGTATCAGGATACGAACTATGCACAGTTCAGACTTGTTACCCTCATTGCAGACGGTTGGAAAAACATTATGGCAGTCGGCGATGACGACCAGAGTATTTACAAATTCCGAGGTGCCACTATAAAGAATATAATGGACTTCGATAAGATATACACCAATTGCAAGGTAATTAAACTTGAGCAAAATTACCGTTCTACTAAAAAAATACTTAAAGCAGCAAATTCAGTTATTCAAAACAACAGTCAAAGAAGAGGAAAAAATCTTTGGACAAACGGGGATGACGGAGAGCCTATCACCGTTTCAAAACTTCAAAATCAGCTTGACGAAGCAAGATACATATCGAACACCGTTTTTTCTTCGGTATCAAGCGGAAAATGCACATACAAGGACATCGCCGTTCTCTACAGAACGAACGCGCAGTCGAGAAGTATAGAGCAGGCATTCGCAAAATCGGGTATTCCCTACAGAATGCTCGGCGGTCTGCGATTCTTCGACAGACAAGAAATCAAAGATATGCTTGCATATCTTGCGGTTATAAACAATCCTCGGGATGCAGTCCATCTCAAAAGAATAATCAATACTCCCAAACGCTCTATAGGCGCCAAATCCGTCGAAGTTGCCGAAATGATAGCTTTTGCGGAAAAAGAGCCGCTTCTTAGTATCATGTGTAAGGCGGACCATTATCCCGCAATTCCGCCGGCTGCATCACGCAGCATGGTCGCATTCGGTAATTTTATCGAGAACATAAGAAAAACCGAGCTCACGGTTTCTTCTCTGATAGAAAAAGTTTCTGTTGACAGCGGATATATCGCAATGCTGACGAAAGCGGGAGATGCCGAAAAAGACAGAATTGACAACATCGGAGAACTTATTTCAACCGCAATACAGTACGAGGAATCGTCCGAGGAACCTTCTCTTTCGGAATTTTTGGAAGATGTAGCCCTTGTTTCCGATGTCGACCGTTACGATGAAAGTGCCGATGCCGTAG
>CAZCSZ010000219.1:0-2841 GCA_964501305.1 uncultured Ruminococcus sp. | reverse complement strand
TCAGCTCCGGGCTTTTCGAAATATTCCTGAAAGGTCAGATAAATATCCTTGAATTCCGCGCCGGTTGCTATCAGCTTCGAAACCGATTCAACAACAGCCAAATATGCACCGTGATACGGACTGCTCTCGGTTATAAACGGATTATAGCCCCAAGCCATTAACGAGCAAGCATCTGTATGCTTTTTCTCAACGGATACCTTTTGAACCATTGCCTGTATCGGAGTGAGCTGATTTTTTCCGCCGAAGGGCATCAAAACCGTTCCTGCTCCTATGGTTGAATCAAATCGCTCTGAAAGACCGCGCTTTGAGCACATATTAAGGTCGGAAGCAATTTTTCTGTAGTTATCGGCAAAGCCGCCTGCAACAGGACAGTCAAATTCCTTCGGCGCCTCAGGAGTTACCGTTATATGCTTTTCCGCACCGTTCGAATTAAGGAACTCGCGGCTTATATCAACTATTTTTTTGCCGTTCCACTTCATAACGAGCCTCGGCTCCTCTTTAACAACGGCAACCGGGCAGGCATTTAAGTTTTCCTCTGCTGACAAAGCCAAAAATGCATCAACATTTTCAGGTTCGACAACAACCGCCATTCTCTCCTGAGACTCGCTTATCGCAAGCTCTGTTCCGTCAAGTCCCTCATATTTTTTCGGAACTGCGTTAAGATCAATTTCAAGTCCGTCCGCAAGCTCTCCGACAGCAACCGATACGCCGCCCGCTCCGAAATCGTTGCAGCGCTTTATCATCAATGTGGCATTCTTATTTCTAAACAAGCGCTGAAGTTTTCTTTCCTCAGGTGCATTCCCCTTCTGAACCTCTGCACCGCAGGTTTCAACAGAGTGGGCATTATGAGCCTTTGAGGAGCCGGTTGCTCCGCCGATGCCGTCGCGACCGGTGCTTCCGCCGAGAAGAATAACCACATCACCCGGAGCAGGAACCTCCCGCCTTACATTTTCAGCCGGTGCTGCTGCAACAACAGCGCCTATTTCCATACGCTTTGCCGCATAGCCCGGATGATATATCTCATCAACTATGCCGGTTGCCAAGCCGATTTGGTTACCGTATGAAGAATATCCTCCTGCCGCCGTTGTTACTATCTTGCGCTGCGGTAGCTTGCCGGGTATTGTTTCGCTTACAGGAACAGTCGGATCTGCAGCTCCCGTAACACGCATAGCTCCGTAGACATACGCTCTTCCCGAAAGCGGATCGCGTATAGCTCCGCCGATACAGGTTGCGGCTCCGCCGAATGGCTCAATCTCGGTCGGGTGGTTATGAGTTTCATTCTTGAACAAAAGCAGCCACGGCTCGGTTTTGCCGTCAACATCTATATTGATTTTAACGGTGCAAGCGTTTATTTCCTCGGATTCATCAAGCTTTTCAAGCTTGCCGTGCTTCTTAAGATACTTAACTGCAACAGTGGCAAGATCCATAAGACAAATCGGTTTTGTTCTGCCGAGCTCGCGGCGAACCTCTAAATATTCCTCATAGGCGCTCTGCAACAGTGCATCCTCAAATTCGACACCGTCAATAACCGTGAGGAAAGTGGTATGACGGCAGTGATCGGACCAATATGTATCTATCATACGGATCTCGGTAACTGTAGGCTCGCGCTCCTCGGTTTTGAAATAATTTTGGCAAAACTCAATATCGTCGACATCCATAGCCAAGCCCATATCTGCTACAAAGCTCTCAAGTCCGCTGCGGTCAAGCGCCAAAAAGCCGTCTAAGGTCTTAACCTCTGTAGGAATTTCATAGCTTGCGACCAAGGTTTCGGGCTTTTTAAGCTCTGCCTCTCTTGCTTCAACGGGATTTATAACATATTTTTTAATCTCCGCAATATCATCTGCCGAAATCTCACCATAAAGAGCATAAACCTTTGCAGAGCGAATAATCGGGCGCTCGCCCTGAGAGATTATCTGTATACACTGCGCCGCGCTGTCCGCTCGCTGATCAAACTGTCCCGGCAAATACTCAACCGCAAAAACCGAAGCTCCGGCTGCATCAAGCTCACTTGAGGTTATATCGAGCTGCGGCTCTGAAAAAACAGCGCCTATAGCATAATTAAAAAGCTCCTCTGTTATATTCTCTGCATCGTAGCGATTAAAAATTCTAACTCTATCCAAGCCCTTAATGCCAAGCAAGCCCTTGGCATCCGCAAGCAAAGCCTTTGCTTCGTTTGCAAGCTCGGTTTTCTTTTCAACATAAACTCTGAAAACCATTTCAATCAGCCTCCACTGCTTTTAATGCCTTTGCTCCGATATCCTTGCGATAATAGCGGTTATCGAACTGTATTTTTTCAACACCCCTGTAGGCTGCTGCTATTGCTGCTCCAAGCGTTTCCTCAACAGCGGTAACTCCCAAAACTCTTCCGCCGCTTGTCAGCAGCTTTCCGCCGCAGAGCTGCGCACCTGCAACATAAGTATTATCGAGCACCTCTGCCGGAATTTTAATTTCAAAGCCCTTCTCATATGCCGATGGATAGCCCTTTGATGCGGCAATAACACAGCAAGCGCTTTTATTGCTGAATTTAACCTCATCGGCGCTGAGAGTTTCATTTGTTACGGATTGCATAACGGTTAAAAGATCGCTTTCCAAAAGAGGTAAAACTACCTGCGTTTCGGGATCACCGAAGCGGCAGTTATATTCTATAACCTTAGGTCCGTTTTCGGTGAGCATCAGTCCGAAATAAAGACAGCCCTTAAACATTCTGTTTTCCGAATTCATTGCACGTACCGTCGGCAAGAAAATCTTTTCCATACATTCTTCCGCTATAGCCTCTGTATAATAAGGATTGGGCGCAACCGTTCCCATACCTCCCGTATTAAGACCGGTATCGTTATCCCC
>CAZCSZ010000218.1:0-2847 GCA_964501305.1 uncultured Ruminococcus sp. | reverse complement strand
TCCGTATACCATAAGCATGGACGATGAGCCGAAAGAAGAGTAGAAGCCCGAATTGTATTCGTAGAAGGAAACTCCGATATATACTTTGCATTTGACATATCCGTACTCGAGAAGCTGCTCGACTGTGTCTTTTGCATCGTTTGAAGGAATTGCAAATCCGAGACCTTCAATACCCGAACCTGAAGATTTGGCGTTTACAACACCTATAAGATTTCCGTTGAGGTCAAAAAGACCACCGCCGGAGTTTCCGGGATTAACTGCCGCATCCGTTTGAATAAGTGTCATTTTTACGTTGTCGATTTCAATCTCACGGCTTGTCGCACTGATGTATCCCACTGTAAGTGTTCCGCCCAAAGAGCCGAGGGGATTGCCGACCGCTATAACTTGCTGACCGACAACAGCATCGTCGCTGTCGCCCCATACAGCCGCTGTAAGTTCGGTTGCATCGATTTTTATAAGCGCGATATCCGCATCCGCATCTGTTCCCACAACTGTTGCTGTGTATTCTTTGCCGTTGCGAAGTCTGATTTTGATTTTATCCGCTTGTTCGTTGTTGTTTTCAGTGTCGCAGATTACGTGATTATTGGTAACTATATATCCGTCTTCGGAAATGATAACTCCGCTTCCCGCTCCGTCTGTAACATACTGACCGAAGAAAAAGTTGTTGTTTTTGACGAATTCCGTTGTGATTTCAACTACAGAGTCAGCCACCGTGTCAACAATATCGGCAACGGTTGTGTCACCGGAAGTCTTGGTTTCAACATCGCGGTATAATACAACGCCGTCACTCGGTTTTTCGATTTTATTTGTCGAAGCGCTGCTTGCATCCATTGCTTTGTATGCTATTGCGGAACCGAGAATTGATACGGCAAAAGAAAGAATTACACAGGCAACGCAAAGAAGAATTGCGGCTGAGGTTTTAACTGTTTTTGCCTTGTTTTTGTTTTCTTTCGGCGGAACATCCTGAGTATTCTGCATATACCCGTTTGGAGTGAAGGGCGTGTTTGTAAAATGCATAGAGGATTCATTTCCCGCTGTGGGGCGGTAACTCTGAGCCGTGTATTGAGAACGGTTGGAATAAGGATTATAATCTCTGCTTTGCGTATAGCTCTTGTTGCCTTCTCCCGACGCATACGGTGTGCTTTGAGTACCTGCCGTGTAATTTGATGACGTATTTTGTGATATGTGTTCGTTGTAAGTATTCCCGGTAGAGGATTCAAAACGGCTTGTCACATTCTCTTTTGTGCCGAATGCACCATAGGAGTAAGTATATTCGGCAGGCTCCATTTCAGGTGTCTTTGCGGCTTTTTCTTCATTGTTTGTTGAGGAGTTCTCAGCTGCAAACGAAGCAGAATCGCTATTTATTGTTTCGGGTGTGCGAGATACATTCTCATTGTCCGGCGCAGCTCCGCTGTTGCTCTCGCCGTTATTAAAGTTGCTGTTTAATTCAAAGTCTGACATGATATGCCTCCTTAAAATAGGTTTAAGTTTAGATATTTGTTTTTTATCTTGCAAGCTGATTATAATTACCGAATGTGACGATTTTATGAAGAGGCACGGAAAAGCAGTTGAAAACAGTATTTCACCTTATTTTTTCAAGGTCAATGTAACAATAAATCCGTCAACGTTATTGCCCGAAATCATATAATCGGTGTTTTCGACAATCGGTATTTGCGTCGTTTCTTCATTTGATGCGGGAACATAGTAGATTACATTTTCGTTCTTATCCAGGGTGTCGTCCAAAGCACAATTTGCGATTTCCTTGGTTGAACTGTTGAACTTTAATACTTTTCCGTCTGCTGTGTAATCCTTCAAATAATCAATGTACTCTTCAAGGCACAGATTAAGTTTGTCCATTATCAGCGAGTGGGGAAGTCCTACGTATCTGTAATGCCAGCTCTCGTAATTAATTGAAGTTATACCCGCTTTTTCTTCGGGATACCTTAAAATGTAGCCGTAGTTGTCGTAATTCTCGTTAAACCACGCGCATTTTTTATATTCCTCAATATCATACGTCAAACCGAGGGATGTATATATTGAAAGATCCATGGCAAGCCCTGTGTGATGTTCGCTGTAACCGGGGTCTGCAACGTAAGATGCCGCATACTCACTTCCGTACCTGTCAAGCCTGTCTTGGTATATTTCCTGCTGTTTTTCAACAGACCGGAAAGCACTGACTACTATTACTTCGTCACAACCGGAATTTTCGTATAAATCGTCAATCAGCTCATTAAAACTGTCGAGGACTTCTTTTTGAATATATGTTTCGGTGGAGCTGACGGAGTAATTTGCCGTTTTATCATACATTGATACGAGTATATCCTCTTTTGGAAAAACATATTCGTATTTGTAATTCACGAGAATTAAACTACCTTCGTGCACTGCGGAATTCGGCACTGTAACAAAGCCATTCACCGTGTTTTTAAAAGCACTTTCCGTCTCAGCCGCGCTGTTGCTTATGACATCTTCTGTTTGCAATTCTGTCGGTGTTTGAAGCATTTCGGGGTCTCTCTCACCGTATCCTACGGGTACTTCGTTTCTCGACTTGACTATAAAATAAACTGCAAAAGCAAGTACCGCAAACAGGAAAAGGGAAAGAACGACTACGCCGACGTTTTGGCCCCGATACCTTTTTCTGCTCATCTTCGTTATTCTCCGCTTGGGTCTTTTTTCGTTTTCGAGAGGATTGGAATAAATAACACCTGCGTTGTTGTTTCTGATTTTTTGCGGCGTTTTTATATCGTCGTTCGAAAAGTCGTCGACAAATCCGAAGTTGCGTCCGTTTCCTGCTTTTGATATATCTCGGTTTCTGTTATCCATTGATTTTCCTTCATTATATTTATGTGG
>CAZCSZ010000217.1:0-2857 GCA_964501305.1 uncultured Ruminococcus sp. | reverse complement strand
TCCGCACCCCATTCACTGTCATAAGACCACAGGTCACGGACTTGTGACATTCCGTGTCGGTCTTCAACAATCGTGCAACCCGACACTTATGACGGTTGGCTTGAAAATAGGGAAGGAAAAGTTTTACAATTATTTCGAAAGGTTCGGCTATAGCGGAGTGACGGGCATTGACCTGCCTAATGAAATTCCGACTTATTATAGCAGCAACAAAGATTTTTCCAATGTATCTCTTGCGGTATATTCTTTCGGTCAGACTTTCAAGACAACGGCTATTCAGCAGCTCACGGCAATTTGCACTGTGGCTAACGGCGGAAAGCTTGTAACTCCCCATGTGCTGAAAGAAATAAACGATGACGAAGGCAACGTTGTGGAAAGTTATAAGACGGATGTCAAAAGGCAGGTCGTCAGCGAAGGCACCTGTAAAACCATAAGCGATATACTCGAAGAGGGCGTTTCGGGTGACGGCGGTGCGAGAAATGCGTATACGGCGGGTTATAAAGTAGCCGCAAAAACAGGTACATCCGAGAAAAAAGATAAGAAGGACGAGAACGGTGAGTATTCCTATCGTGTAGGTTCATGCGTAGCATATGCACCCGCCGACAATCCCGAAATCGCCGTAATATTCATAGTCGATGAACCGTCGGCGGGCAGCGTTTACGGAAGTGTTGTTGCGGCTCCGTATGTTTCAAACCTTATGTCGTTTATTCTTCCTTACCTCGGATATGAACCGACATATACTGAGACGGAACTTGAAAATGCTCAGATAGGAGTTTCAAACTATGTCGGAAGCACCGTCGAGAACGCTGAAGCCGACCTTTCGTGGAGAGAAATTGAATATAAAATTGTCGGAAACGGAGATACGGTTACAAAGCAGACACCCGGTGCGGGAGACACAATGACCAAAAAAGATGGCATACTGTATCTTTATACGGGAGATGCTGTGCCCAATGCCGATATAGAAGTGCCCGACCTCGTCGGAAAAACTGCAGAGGCGGCTAACAGAATACTTGTAAATTGCGGACTTAATGTATCGGTTTCAGGCGCAACCGGAAAGAGCGGTGCGATAGTAATGAGTCAGAGTCCCGCACCCGGTACCGCAGTTGAAAAAGGAACAGTCGTCACAGTCGATATGAGGCACGAAATAGCTTCGGACGACTGAAAAAGAGTAAACCAACCGAGGACATCCCGAAACGGGCAAAAAAACTGTGCTACACGGCTCAGAGAAGTACAATTCAAACAAAACTTCGTCTGGTGAGGAGATATCCCGTGAAGCTGTGCGACCTTATATCGAAAATACCCGGTGCGGTGTGTCCCGATGACTTGGAAAATACCGAAATCAGCCGTATAAGTACAAATTTTACAAATGTAGAATACGGCACCCTTTACATCGCTTTGACAAAAGATAAAGTCGAAAAGGCAAAGGATAAAATGATTTACGGTACAGTCATAATGTGTGAAAAAAAGGATGCGCCCATCGGGCATCCGTGCGTTTTATGCAATTGTATAAGAAGTGCGTATTCGTTTGCCGCCGCCGCACTGTACGGTGCAGGTGTGAAAAAGCTGAAGATTATAGCTGTGACGGGTACAAACGGAAAAACAACAGTGACGTCGCTCATATCACATATTCTGAATTCGCAGAATATAAAAACGGGTTTAATCGGTACGGTAGGGATTTTTTCGGGCGGAATACCTGTTCCCGAACGGCAGATCGAGGGAGAGAACCTTGGAATGACGACACCCGACCCCGAAAGGCTTTTTTCGGCTTTGAACTTTATGGTGCATGACAAATGCCGTGTTGCCGTAATTGAGGCATCGTCACATTCGCTTGCACTGTCAAAGCTCGATGCACTTAGTGTAAATGTTGCGGTTTTTACAAATCTCACCGAGGACCATTTGGATTTTCATCGGGATGTTGAAAGCTATTTTGAAGCCAAGAAGAAAATAGCATATATAAGCGACGCTATTTTGACAAATGCCGAAGATAAATGGGCATCAAAAATGGTCGATGAATTCGGAGCGTATTCAATATGCCGAACGGCAGCTGTGGGCGGCGCTTTTGCCTATGCGGCCGATATTAAACACAATGGGCTTTCGGGAACCGTATTTAAAGCCTTTATCGGGCAAAACGCTTATAACGTCAAAACGCCGATGTTTGCCGATTATTCCGTGTTTAATATACTTGCTGCTCTCGGGGCGGTTTCGTTTGTCGATGCCGATATCTCGCTTGCGTGCAAAGCTGTCGCATCTTTCGGCGGGGTTAAAGGCAGGTGCGAGATCGTTAACGGTGGGTTACTGCCTGTTGCCGTCATCGATTATGCGCATACTCCGGATGCCATGGTAAAGACTTTGAAATCGTTGCGTTCTGTAATGAAAGACGGACGGCTTATTGTTGTTTTCGGCTGCGGTGGAGAAAGGGAGAGGGGAAAAAGACCGCTTATGGGAAAGGCGGCGTGCGAATACGCCGATTTTTCCGTTTTAACCGAAGATAATTCGAGAAGTGAGAACACACTTGATATTATCTCCGAAATCGAAAAAGGCTTTGAACGGGGTAATTACACTGTAGAACCGTCAAGGCGTTCGGCAATTGAAAAAGCGGTTTTTGCAGCGTGTGACAACGATGTCATAGCCGTACTCGGTAAGGGACACGAAAAGTATATAACTGACTCAAACGGCAAACGTCGATTCGACGACAGAGAAGAGACTGAAAGAGCGCTTATACGGCGCAAAAACATAATAAAATGAATTTTTTGTGAATTCAAAAAGCGGTATTACTGAAACGTGCATAATTGTGTGCCGCTTCTGCTCAATAAAATCAGTAAATTTTAATAAAGAAATATAATCTTAAACGTGATAAAAT
>CAZCSZ010000216.1:0-2857 GCA_964501305.1 uncultured Ruminococcus sp. | reverse complement strand
ATCGAGGAGTGCGAATTTCAGTCATTCACCGTTGATGTTGCCGAAATTACAATGAAGGGCGATATTGATAAATTACATTCGTTCGTTTTGAATTCCAAGAGCGGTGTTGTTAATACCGAGCTTGCTCTTGACGGCAAAATGTCTTACGTAACGGCTGTGACGTCGGGCTCTGCTCTTATAAACGGCGAAAGTGTCGAAGTTCCATACAAAAACATTGCGGAACCCAAAGAAATAACCGATGAATACTCCACCGTTTCCGTTACGGGGGAAACTCTTAACATAGTTATCAATTTTAAAGATAAAACCAGTGACAGCGAAAGCACGGAGGAAACAGAATGAAATACGAATACAAAACAAAAAGTACATGCTCGACAAAAATTGATTTTGAGCTTGAAAGCGGTATCGTTCGCAATGTCGTTTTCACAAACGGTTGCAACGGTAATCTCAAAGCAATAGGTAAACTTGTCGAAGGCATGGATGCGGAAAAAGTTATTGCACTTCTTAAAGGCAATACATGCAGAACAAGTTCAACATCGTGCGCCGATCAGCTTGCAAGAGCGCTTGAGGCAGCACTTGAAGAAGAAAACGATAATTAATAAAGGAGAGGACAAAGTCCGACTGAAAGAATGTACAAATTTAAAGGCAAGAACGCAGAGTTTGAAATCAAACTCGTTGACGAGGGTATTATTAGATTCAGAATGGCCAAATTCGGTGAGTTCAAAGAAAGCCTTCTTTCTAGATACAATGTACTGAAAGAAGAATTTGACCTTGAGGCGGAAAGTGCCGAAAACGAAGAAACATTTACCGTTGTGGCAGACGGTGTATCTCTTGTAGTTGACAAGAATACTTCAAGCCTTACCGTAACGGGAACAAAAAATCCCGTAACATTTGATTTTGACGGTTTTGAAGACAAAGAATACTGCAACAAAGGATTTACCGTAACAGTATCACTTGACAATAATGAAAGAATATTCGGCCTCGGTGACGAAAGCCGCGAGAATATAGCGCGTCGCGGCACTTTTTCGAGGATTGATATCAGAAATATAGCATCGTACGGACCTATTCCCTATATAATGAGTTCGAACGGTTACGGTATGCTTTTAAACTGCACCTATGCGAGTACTTATGATATCGGCAAAGAATCAAGCGACAAAATCAAGATAGCCGCACATAAAGGCACGGTTGATTTCTATCTGTTTATTCCGAAATCACATAAACTTACGGATATACTGGAACTTCATTCACGTGTAGTCGGCAAACCTCTTATGATGCCGAAATCCTTCTACGGTTACACTTTTGTTTTGAACGAGCAGACAAATGCAAGAGAAATGCTTTACGACTGTCTCATGTTCAGACGTGAAGGTATTCCCTGCGATATGGTAGGTCTTGAACCGCAATGGATGACACAGCATTACGACCGTTCCGTCGACAAGAAATTTGACGAGGATCGCTTCTATATTCCCGGTTGGCTTCCGCAAAATCAAAGCGGACCCGAAACTTTCTTCTATAACCTTCGTCAAATGGGCTTCAAGCTCAGTCTGTGGCTTTGCCAGGATTATGACCTTCTGTGGGAAGAGGAACGCCAAGCCGGTGAATACGCAAAGAAGAACAATAAAGAGTATACATACGAAGGCGCATCGATTTTGGACGAACACTTCGCGTGTCCTAATTACATGGACAACTTGACAAGGCGTGATGAACCGTGGTTTGAACACCTCAAAAAATTCGTCGATAACGGCGCATCCGCATTCAAACTCGACGGTGCATTTCAGGTAAACGACCACCCCGACAGACTGTGGGCAGGTAAATATTTTGACGACGAGGTTCACAATGCATATCCCGTATTTTACGTAAAGCAAATGATGGAGGGATTCAGAGACTACACTGACGGCAGACGTGCGATTATATACACTCCCTGTATGTATGCCGGAAGCCAGCAGTACTGCGCATCGTGGGCAGGTGACACGGGCGGAGGATTTGACACCGTCGTCGCAATGCTTAACTACGGTCTTTCAGGTCACGCCAATGTAACGGCGGATATGGAGGCAACGATTCCCGAAGGTATACACTATGCGTTCTTCATGCCGTGGGTACAGCAACTCGGTTGGAGAAACTGGCAACAGCCGTGGTTCCTCGGCGATGAGCTTGAGAATATGATAAAATATTACGGAAAACTCCGTTCTTCCCTTTTCCCGTATATTTATTCGACAGCTTATCAGTCGGCGAAGTCCGCAATGCCGATAGCAAGAGCATTCTCTCTTATGTACCCGGATCGTCCCGATTATGACTATGTTGCAAATTGCTATATGTTCGGCGACAGCTTCCTTGTCGGTGTATTCAATATGAATATCACACTGCCCAAGGGTAAATGGTACGACTTCTTCACGGGAGAAATATATGAGGGAGACCGCATAATAGAGTATAAAATCCCCGAAGGCAAAGGTGGTGCGCTGTTCGTTAAGTGCGGCAGTATTGTGCCTGCAACAGAGCCCTCTCCCTGCGTTGAAAGAACTTGCGATACGCACTACACGCTCAATCTATACCACGGTGAGGATACATCGTTTACACTTTACAACGATGACGGTTTGACATACGACTATTTAGACGGTGCGTATACAACAACCGATATGGAAATTGCAAATACGCAAAGCAATTCGTTTGACTTCACGGTTAAAAAGAGGGAAGGCTCGTACAGCGGACGTGAAAAACGTCCCAAAGAGACTTATAAACTCTCCGACCCCGTAATACCCGCAATGAGCAAAACGCCTTCGTTTACCGTAATTATTCATACAGCAGAAGCCAAAAGTATTACAAAGAACGGCGAAAATGTCGCTTTCAGAATTGAAGGCGGAAAAAC
>CAZCSZ010000215.1:0-2887 GCA_964501305.1 uncultured Ruminococcus sp. | reverse complement strand
TTAACATATAATAACCTCTGTCGGCATATTTCGCAGAATTTACTGATTGTCGGCATTATCGACAAGTGACAGCTGTTTGTCACCCATAGCCGCAATTTTAGCGTTCTGTTTATCAAGCAAAGCATGAATACGCTTTACGGGATTAAGAAGCGTACTTATGCTTTCGTCGTGATTGAGAGTATCGATAATATAAGCAACGTACTTACACATATTGACCTGCGTAAACCAAGGCTTTGCAAGAAGCTCGTCGGGTGCATACACAAGGTTAGTTGCGAAAATCTGAGTAAATACACCGTCATTGTACTGTTTTTCTATTGCCTCGTATCCGTTTGTAAAAATAGCAAACGTGAGGAACAGGAATACTCTCTTCGCTCCCTTTTCCTTGAGCTGTTTCGAAACATCGAGTATAGAGTCCCCTGATGAAAGCATATCGTCAACGACAATAACGTCTTTGCCTTTGATATCCTTACCGAGATATTCATGCGCCTCTATCGGGTTTTTACCGTTGATTACTATTGAATAGTTACGTCTCTTGTAGAACATACCGAGTTCAATGCCCATAACCGATGCATAGTACATGCTTCTTGACATTGCGCCTTCGTCGGGCGCAACAACCATAATATCATCCTTTGAAAGGCTGATATCGGGGTATTTCTTAATAAGTGCTTTGAGCATTTGATATGTAGGTCTGACATTGTCAAAACCGCTAAGTGGGATTGAATTGGAAACTCTGGGATCGTGCGCATCGAAAGTTACTATGTTGGTAACGCCCATATTAACGAGTTCTTGAAGAGCAATTGCGCAGTCGAGAGATTCACGGCTTGTACGCTTATGCTGTCTGCCTTCATAAAGCATGGGCATAATGACGGAAATTCTTCTCGCTTTACCGCCCATTGCCGCTATAATTCTCTTCAGGTCGGCAAAGTGATCATCGGGGCTCATCGGCACGCTCTGACCGTACATCTCATACGTTACACTGTGATTGAACATATCCGTAATAATATATACGTCATGTCCTCTCATTGACTCGTGCACAAGTGCTTTTGCCTCGCCAGAACCGAATCTCGGGCAATCGGCGGTCATAAGATAAGTTTCCTCATCTCCGTGTCTTCTCCATTCGCGTAAATAGCTGTCGACCCTATCAACAAAGGCCTCACAACCTCTCATCCCGATAACGCCGAGTTCTCCGTATAAGTTTCCCATAATTTCTCCCCGTTTTTTGAATTTCACACACGAAGTGCGATTTATATTGTATATATTTAGTATAACATAAAATTGCCGAAATGGCAAATGGACGAGAGCTTTTTTATCCGGCAAATTTGACGAAATATATTATATAAGGCATCAATATTTTGTCAAAGCGCACTTTCTCTCGACAATTTTAAAGCAATTTCAAGAACTTTTCGTAAGCCTCGTCCCACATGATTTTTTGGGATTCGTCCGGGTAATAGTTTTCAACATCAAACGAATTTCTGATTATTCTCCTTGCCTCTTTTACATCTTTGATTTCGCCGAGTGCGATTAGTTGCATTGCGATATTGCCTATTGCGGTGGCTTCGACGGGGCCCGCCGAAACTTTCTTGCCCGTACAGCTTGCAACGTAAGAACAAAGAAGCTTTTCCTTCGTACCGCCTCCGACTATATTTATCTCACCGTAATGCTTTGAGCACGTTTCTTCAAGTTTTTCAGCTGTATATCTGTATTTTAGGCAAAGGCTTTCGTAGATGCATCTGATTATTTCTCCGACACTCTGAGGTCTTCCTTGACCTGTTTTCTCGCAAAACTCTCGAATTCTCTCAGGCAGATTTCCCGCCTTGTTAAAGGAAGGATCATCGGGGTTAATTAAATATTTGAGAGCCGGAGCGCCTTTGGCAAGCATTTCAAGCTCATTAAAGGAATATTCCTTTCCTTCACGTTTCCACTGACGTCTGGACTCCTGAATGAGCCACAGCCCCATTATGTTCTTCATTATATTTATCTTGCCGTCAACGCCGCCTTCGTTTGTGAAGCTGAGCTTTTCGGACACTTCGTTGATTATGGGACACTCATTTTCAGTGCCCATAAGCGACCACGTTCCGCTGCTGATGAACAGAAAGTCCTTGCTTTCGGCGGGAACGCTCAGTACAGCCGACGACGTGTCGTGCGAAGGAACGTTTACGACAAGCGCCCCTGTCATACCGGTTTCCTCATCGACTTCACCGGTGAGCTTTCCTAAAATATTACCAGGCATTACAGTATCGCACATCAGTCTTTCGGGAAGACCGACTTCTTTGAGGATTTCCTCAGAAAATGTGCGCTTTTCAGCGTCCATAAGCGCCGTTGTTGAACCTATTGTATATTCGCAAGCCGTTTTACCCGTTAAAAAATAACCGAGTAAATCGGGCGTTAGAAGAAGCTTATAAGCGTTTTCCACAAGCCACGGCCTGTTGTGTAAATCGGCAGAGACCTGAAAAACGGTATTAAAGCTCATCGATTCAATACCGGTAATGCTGTACAGCTTCGCATACGGTACTTTTGAATAAACCCTGTCAATTTCGGGCAATGTCCTTTCATCCCTGTAATGGTAGGGAACGGACAAAAGCGCTCCCGTTTTATCGATATAGCCGTAATCGACCCCCCACGTATCAATACCCAATGTATCGATGCCGCCATCGGAAGACGCTTTCAAAATGGCGGTTTTGATTTCATGCAGAAGTCTCAAAGTATCCCAATAAAAACTGTTTCCGATTTTAAGAGGGTCATTTGAAAAACGATGTATTTCCGATAAGGTGATTTTTCCGTTTTCGAATTTACCTATTATTCCTCTGCCACTTGATGCTCCGAGGTCGATTGCAAGTACCTTTTTGCCCAATTTCACAGCCTCCGTATCTTTTATTATGTATATAGT
>CAZCSZ010000214.1:0-2894 GCA_964501305.1 uncultured Ruminococcus sp. | reverse complement strand
GCTCCGGATACACCGACAACGGAGTTCATCGAATAGCCGAGGTCTTTGTAATAATCCGCTTTCGCTTGCTGGATTTTGCCCGTCCTGCCCAATATATGCGATGCGTATCCTTCATAATTATATATTCTTTTGACTTCGGTGGACACTTTTATTCCCCGAAGTGCCGTCTCCTCAACCAAAGTCACAAGTTCCATTCCGACATCTTTTACATATACATAAGGTTCAGTATAAGAAAAGTTATGAAGTTCCATATCAAGGCGAACCGAAAGAAGAAGTTCTTCGTCCGGCTTTACGTAAGTGCTTTTTCCGTCTTTATCGGTAAGCCCGTACCTGTAAAGCAATAAGTCATACGCATCCTTTGCAGGCGGCAACTCGTCCTTCTCCGTAAGTTCCAAAAGCATTTTTTCAAGCCTCGACCCGTAAACCGTAGACATAAAAGAGCTGTTGTACTCAATAATGTATGACGTTTTCGAGCTGTTGGATACCTTCATAAAAGGAGACTGAATTTCAACGGTTTTTTCACCTTCGCCTTTTTCCCCGATGCAATCGGCAAGCCTCAGCACGGTCTCGTTTTTATCCGTGTTTGTCATAGTGGAAAAAGCGCCGTATTCAATATAAATGTTATAATGGTACTCGTTTGTGACGAGCGGCTTGCCGTTTCTGTCGTAAATCTCACCGCGAAGTGCCTGAATTGTCTCCGTTCTTGTTCTGTAATTATTGTGCGCTGTTTCGGCATAGTAGCCGCTTCCCGTGACATCTATATTTATAAGTCGCACAAGAAATACAATAACGAACGCCACAGACAGAACACCGATAAACACGTAACGTGCCAAGTGGTCTTTTCTATTCAAAACGCAAGCCTCCTTTCGCTGCCGTTTTACAATGCGGTTATTCTATTTAATTCTTTCGGCTCTTGACTTGTGGAACGGCTTAAGTGCCAAAAAAGTCACCGTATGTGGGATAACCGACATCAAAAGTGTCGAAAAGTATTCGGGTATGACAACGCCTGTCATCACAAGCCCGAAACTGACCTTTTCAAAAGCGGAGTAGGTATATAAAACCGTAACAACACATTTAAGAAGTCCAATTCCCGCTTGATAAATCACCCTTACCGGCACTGAATCCTTATAATAGTAAGTGCCTAATATTCCCGTTGTAAATCCGACGGGAACGTACAGAAGCGGTAAGAGATTAAGCCCGCCTCCGCCGCCGACTGCTTCTATGAGAACCGCACAGATAAGCCCCGTTATGCTTCCCCAGCGCTCGCCCTCGGTAATACCCATCGCTATGACAAGTGACAGCATAAGGTCGGGCACTGCTCCGAAGAGACGGAATTTCGCAAATACGGTAGTTTGAAGCATTGCGAAAACGAGAATAAGTGCACCGACAACAGCGCCTCTGATTAAATCGGCAATATCCACCGATACCGACATTCTGTGCATATATATTCTGTCGGCTATGAGTTTAACCATCCTGTTCTTTCGTGCTCGAAGCGACCCGTCATTTTGCCCGTTGGACTTTCTCAAACGACCTACGCTTCGACTCTCTCCCGATTGAACTCTGCGACGTTCGGCTTTTGTGCCTTCGTTTCGGCGTACGCCCAACGAAGTGACGTGTCTTGCCGCCGTATTGTGCTGAGGCGTGAACTTTTCTCTGCTTGTCGGCACGGCGCCTTTGTCATTAACCTGTGATCTTCCCGTTTCACCCATGTATACGGCCCATGTCCCGTCAGGAAGTTTTACTCTTTTCGGCCGAACGGAGTTTGGCCTGCGTTTCCCTTCACTCATCTTCCGCTTCCCCGTCAGAGGTGATTATCATAAGTTTCGAAATATCTGTCATTTTCTCAGCAGACCTAACATATGCGATAAGTGTCTGAGTATTCGGATCGGGCTCCGTTTTTTCAACGTAGCCTATCAGCAAATCCCTCGGATAAACACTTCCGTAGCCGCTTGTGAATATCCTGTCACCTGCCTCGACAGTCGAGTCTGAATTGATGTAACACATACGGCACAGTCCCTCGGACGAAAGAGCGAAATCGCCTTCGACAACACCCGTTTCTCCCGTTCTCTCTATATAAGCGCCGACAGCACTTCCCGACTCAAGCAATGTCACAACCTTACACCAATCCGTACCGACATCGGAAACGTATCCGACAACGCCGTATTCCGTCACCGCCGGCATACCCTCCGTTATACCGTGGCGAGTCCCCCTGTCGAGAGTAAAAACAGTCATATAATTACCCGCCTCACGGCCTATAACATTTGCCGCAGCATACGTAAAATCCATATGTTCTCTTTTGAGTTCAAGGTATCCGTACAGCCACTCGTTCATCTGTTCTGCTTTTTCAACATCGGCTATTTGCTCTTTAAGCTGTCTGTTTTCCTCTTTGAGCGAATTGTTTTCATCGACTATTCTGTCAAACTCCGTAAAGTACGATGTAAAACCTTCTATGGCATCCGAAGTGTAGTTAAAAAGCTTTTGAACGGGAGATACGACGACATTCAAGGCATTCTTTACATAATCTCCCGCACCCGTTGCCGTCAGTACGGCAGGCACGATGGTGAAAAACAGCATCAGAACAACCATAACCATGAAAAATTTATTCTTGATAAAATCAGGCACTGTGCCACCTCCCGTCTTAATGCAGAATTATCAAATACCTTTATAGCGGTTTCTGTAGTTTACACCGCCGTTGTCGTTTTCTATAACATGTCCTATGCCTATTGCCACGCTGTCAAGCGGATTCTTGGCAATTATCGCTTTTATGCCGGTTACCTGCGTTACGAGAGTATCAAGTCCCGCCAAAAGAGAACCGCCTCCGGCAAGCATAATTCCGTTATCGTAAATATCACTTGAAAGTTCGGGCGGCGTATTCTCGAGGGTGCTTCTTATAC
>CAZCSZ010000213.1:0-2919 GCA_964501305.1 uncultured Ruminococcus sp. | reverse complement strand
GTTCATCACTCTCAAGTTCACAAAGCCTGTCTTCAAGTCCTATGCGAACGGAATCAAGGCAGTCAATTGCTCTTTCAAGTTCTTCAATACAAAGCTCAATCTCTTCGATCTCATCTGTAATTCTGTCTTTTCTGTCCTCCCATTCTTCATACTCCGGTGAGAAAAAATCAGAAGGTTCTTCGTCATCAATATCACAAAGTCTGTCATCAAGCTCATTTCTGTATTCCGTAAGTGTATTAACCGACATTTCTTCGTCTCCGAGCTCAAGCGAAGATTTATAATAAGTTTTGAAATCCGCGCCGAACTTGCCTAGCTTTCCGGCTATTTCTTCAAAATTCTTCATATCATTGTCTCCTTTAAAACATATTCATTCGAACCGACACTGTAAGGATTTTATGCCGAAAAACGGCTCACCGAATACTGATAAGCCGTTTCATAATAGATTATTCGTGAAAAGGAACTGTCATCCAATCGCCGTCTCGCCATGTAGCATACGGGCACACCGCAACGTCGCCGACATACATTCCGAAATAGAAACCTGCGGTATTTGCAAATCCCGTATCGCCGCATTTTCCGACAACTCCGCTCTTTTCGACAACATCGCCGACAGATACGGTTATTTCAGACAAATGGCAGTATATAGTTTTCAGACCGTAGCCGTGTTCGACGATTACGATTTTTCCGGTTATGGACGTTTCTCCGACGTACACAACAGACCCTTTTGCGGTCGCCCTCACATCTGTTCCCGATGCGGATTTATATTCTACGCCTAACTGGCGGAATACGTCCCCCGTCCCGTTTACGGTGTAAAGTCTGCCGAAATATCTGTTTATAAAGTTGTCCTCAAAGGGCTTTATAAAGTCGGTATTATCATAATATTTCGTTGATGCTCCGCTTTGGAACACTGAGAGAAGTGCATCGCTTGCGGTTTTGATATTGTCAGACGAATAGACAGCGGCCTTTTCTGTCGATACAGCATAGTCGCTCTTTCTGTATGTTTTTTCCTTGACGGTAAGAGACACTTCCTGTGCGGCACCGCCGTAAGCGAATGTAAATTTGTAGTTGCCCGCTTTTTGGTCCATTGAAACAGGTATATAAGAGTATGCCTTGCCGTTGTCAAGATAAAACTTAGGCGTATAACCGAGGTCGGGCTCACTTGTAAACTTAATGTCGTCGGGATTTTTGACATTGTTAGCGGAAACGGATACGAACTCGCCGAGATTGATTTCATTTACGCCGAGATAAAATTCCGCGGGAGCGGAAATATCAACTCCGAACGAGAAGCTCTGTTCTCCGAAGAACCCTCTTGACGAGTCCTCATACCACTTAGCCGTGACGGATACATTTACCTGCGAGGCGCTTTCGAATTTGAGATTTGAAATATTCTCATACATATCATCAAAGAGAACCTTGCCGTCACTTTCGTTTTCGACTTTAACCGAGAAGAAATCGGGTTCAATGCTGAAATCAAGCGTAATCCCTCCGTCAGCTCCGTAGACAGCCCTGTCGGATATTATGTACGGTGAGCAATCGAGCTCGGCAAATTCTCCGTCATGGTTTTTATATTTCCATATTGCCGCATTGGGTTTAATTCCGTCCTCGCTTCCCGAAATATGCAATACGGGAATGGCGGAATCGGGATAGATACTTGATGAGTACGCACAACGCAGGAACTTTTCAGCCGCACCCTCGCTTATTTTGAATGCCTTACCTTCACTGTCAACACAATATGCCTCTGTACTCGAAGGGTCAAAATAATACTGGTATTCGCTTTCGTTAATCCCGTTTGACATCTTAACAAGATAGAATGCCTTACCCATAAGAGGGTCGGGGAGCTTTGCAACATCAGTCAACGAGGAGTTTATATCGACGAACAGTTCAATCATCGACTCGCCGACTTCGTCATCCTTCGTAAAGGAATACTCCGTTCCGTTAATGTCGCTCATAACCATCGACGCAACACTTTTGGCATCAACGGGTCCGTTCTTTTGCTGATTGAAATTAATTATGGCAACCAACGTCGGAATAAAGACAGCAATCGCAAGAATTATAAGAACGAAGTTGTTTTTAACCGTTTTATTCATAACAAATCCTCTCGGGAAGAATATTTACTATAATAGTATACAATATCTTCCGCCCGAAATCAAGTAAAAATACAAATTTCGTGTTCGCGGTATTGTAGCACTACACTCATTGTATCGCTTTTTGATATCATATCATTGACAAAAGCACGTTCTTGGCGTATAATATTTTTAATTAAAACTTGCGAGGTGTGATATGAAAATTATAACTCATCAAGATATATTGAATCTTAATATAAGTCCTTTGGATGCGTATGATTGGTCTGAGCACGTCATTAAGAATAAAGACAAGGCTATTTTGCCGGCCAAAATCAGCATAAAGCCGCACGACGGAGTTTTCTGCAACGTCATGCCGTGTTATTTCGGCGACTTCGGCGGAGTAAAGATGGTGACACGCTATCCCGACAGGGCGCCCAGCCTTGACAGCCAAATAGTTTTGCTCGATACGGCAACCGGTGTTACCAAAGCACTCTTAGACGGAAATTTCATTACCGCATTGCGTACGGGAGCCGTATGCGTGCACTCTCTTTTGCAATTTGCAGTCAAAGATTTTTCCGTTATCGGTTTAATGGGACTCGGCAACGTGGCACGTGCTGCAATGCTTATTCTTCTCGCAAAAGTTACAGACCGCAAACTCACGGTTAAGCTTTTAAAATATAAGGATCAGCACGTGAAATTTGCCGAAAGATTCAAAGAGTATGAAAATGCGGAATTTATTTTCTGCGACACGGCAAACGAGGTTGCGGAGAATTCCGACGTAATTGTTTCCGCCGTAACTTATGCCGGTAAAAATCTGTGTGACGACAGCTGCTTTAAACCCGGCGTTTTGGTAATTCCC
>CAZCSZ010000212.1:0-2954 GCA_964501305.1 uncultured Ruminococcus sp. | reverse complement strand
AGCTAAGGGCGCATATTTAACTTAAATTATATTAGCACAAAAACGGTTTGTTGTCAATACCTATTTTCAAAAAAGATCAAAAACAGCTTGTGGGCTAACCCAAAGGCAAATTCCGCAGTACAAATTGAGGCGGAATCAGCTGTGAGAAAAGAAATGTGAAAAAATCAAACGCGAAAAAACGGTGCAAAGGGCTGTACTGTTGATATGTACAGCCCTCTTGTGCCGGAAACGTATTATTTAACTCCGCGTGAGCTTTTTCTTTGTTCCGGAATAATATTGCCCGCTTTTGTCAGTGCAATCTTCGTTGCCATGGGGCCTATAAGTTCGTAAATGAGCACCCCGAAAAGGACGATGTTTCGTATAAGTGTGCCATCGGCGCCGAGTTCCTTTGCCGTCACCGACATACCGAGCGCAACACCGGCTTGAGGAAGCAGTGTTATTCCGAGATACTTAACAGTGTCGGAATCACAACCGACAGCCTTTGCGCTTACGTAAGCTCCGAAATATTTACCGACTGAACGCGCCAAAATGTACAGAAGACCGATTGCGATAATTGTGGTATCGCAGAATACACCGAAGTCAAGCTCGGCGCCCGAAAGGACAAAGAACAGAACGAACAAAGGAGCAGTCCATCTGTCACATCTGTCCATAAGTTCCTCTGAAAAATCGCAGAGATTGCAGAACATAGTGCCGAGCATCATGCACACGAGCAGAGAAGAGAAGCCTATTCTCACGCCTGCAATTTCGAACTCGCACATAGAGAGCGCAACGCTGAGAAAGACGAATGTTACGGCAAGAGCAAGCCTTTTGCTTCTTGAGTGGAAAAATCTTTCGGTAAAGTTAAGCAAAAATCCCATTGCGGCGCCGAGGACAAGAGAGAGGACGATTTCTATCGTCGGCTCTGCTATTATGGAGACAAGGTCGACCTTTCCCGATATAAGTGCTTTGGCAATTCCGAATGAAACGGCGAAAATGACAAGTCCCACGGCATCGTCGAGAGCAACTATCGGAAGAAGTAAATCGGTGAGTTTGCCTTTTGCCTTGTACTGACGCACAACCATAAGTGTTGCAGCGGGTGCGGTTGCTGCGGCTATTGCGCCGAGAGTGACCGCTGCGGCAAGAGACAGTTTATTGCCGACTGCTATATGTACCGTAATTAGCACGGCATCGACAACGAGAGTTGCAACGCAAGCCTGTACTATGCCTATAACCGTTGCCTGTTTGCCTGTTTCTTTGAGTTGAGAAAGCCTGAATTCGTTACCTATGGCGAATGCTATAAAGCCGAGGGCAACGTCGGAAATGATGCCGAAGGATTCGACATAGTCAAGAGAAGGAAATCCTATTCCGGGGATTGAAAGTCTGCCGAGAAAAAAAGGACCGATAAGAATACCCGCTATTAAATATGCCGTTACTGCGGGAAGTTGAAAGAGCTTAACGAGCCTTGACATTATAAGACCCGCAAGGAGTGCAACGGCAATACAAAGAATTGTTTCCATAATTAATACCGTCCGGTTAAAATGCAAACTTAATAGGGCTTTTGATTAAAAGCCCCATTAACAGTGATATATAATTGTATGCGGTTTATTTTTGAGCCGCCGCAACGATTTTTTTAAACTTTTCGGGAACAAGAGATGCTCCGCCGATAAGACCACCGTCAACGTTTTCCTTTGAAAGGAGAACATCTGCGTTACCGTCGTTCATGCTTCCGCCGTACTGAATTGTTACGGATTCGGCAACTTCGGCACCGTAGAGATCGGTGAGTACGCTGCGGATTACGGCGCAAACTTCTTCTGCTTGTTCGGGTGTTGCGGTACGACCTGTTCCTATGGCCCAAACGGGTTCGTAAGCTATGATGACATTCTTCATATCCTCTGCACTGACACCCGCAAGGTCAAGTTTTGTCTGTATGGACACTGTTTCAGCCGTTATGCCTGCATCTCTCTGTTCAAGAACTTCGCCGAGACAAAGAATAACTTTGAGACCCGCTGCGAGTGCGGCTTTGGTTCTGAGGTTAACTGTTGTGTCGGTTTCACCGAAATACTGTCTTCTTTCGCTGTGGCCGATTATAACATACTCAACACCGCAAGAAAGAAGCATTTTTGCGGATATTTCGCCTGTGAATGCGCCTTTTTCCTCGTAGTGAACGTTCTGTGCGCCGATTTTTACGTGAGTGCCTTTTACGGCATCGAGTGCGGCATGAATATCAACAAACGGAACACAAAGAATTACATCGCAACCGTCCATTCCCGCTGTGAGCTCCGCTGTTTTCGCGACTGCGGCGGAAGTCTCGTCGGGTGTATTGTTCATTTTCCAGTTTCCTGCGATTACGGCACGTCTTTTTGCTTTGTTCATCTTGCGCCTCCGTTTAAGCATCCATAAGGCAAGCTATGCCGGGAAGTTCAAGGCCTTCAAGAAATTCGAGAGAAGCACCGCCGCCTGTGGAAACGTGAGTCATTCTGTCACTGTAGCCGAGTTTTGCAACAGCTGCAGCCGAGTCGCCGCCGCCAATGATGGATACAGCACCGCTTTCGGCAACAGCTTTGGCAACAGCTTCGGTACCTGCGGCAAAGTTGGGCCATTCCGAAACGCCCATAGGACCGTTCCATATAACGGTTCCCGCACCTTCAATCGATTTTGCGTAAAGTTCTTGTGTCATCTTGCCGATGTCAAGTCCCATCCAACCGTCGGGAATCGAATCGGAATATATTCTCATGAATGTGGTATTCTCGCTGTACTCCTTGCCGATTACGTTGTCAATCGGGATAAGGAAGTTTACACCTTTTTCTCTCGCTTTGGCCATAAGGTCACGGGCAAGGTCGATTTTGTCGTTTTCACAAATTGATGTGCCGGTGGAATTGCCGAGTGCTCTGAAGAATGTGTAAGCCATACCGCCGCCTATGATAAGTGTGTCAACTTTCTCTATAAGGTTGTTTATAACACCGATTTTGTCGGAA
>CAZCSZ010000211.1:0-2961 GCA_964501305.1 uncultured Ruminococcus sp. | reverse complement strand
AAGTTTTCGGTTGAGCCTTTTACAAAAGGCTCATGGGGTACGGGGTGAAACCCCGATGTTTTTCAAACAAGCTCGGTTTTACGTTCCGTCTCGCCCGTCTTGACGGCTGCACAGCGGCCTGAGGTTACCTCGGTCACCAGGAAATGAAGTGCATCCGTATCGGAGCTTTTGCAGGACATTTTGAGGAGAACGTCGGTTGAGAATTCTGAATTTTCCTCGGTTGCGCCGACCTTTTGGATTTGGGAAATCAGCTTTTGGTAATCGGAATAGGAGCAACGGACTTCGACAAGGTCGAACATTTCCCACACAGCAAGGCCCGCATTGTCGAGAGCGGCTTTTGCCGCGGCGCCGTAGGCACGCACGAGGCCGCCCGTGCCGAGGAGAATACCGCCGAAATAGCGAGTCACGACAACGCACATATCGGTAGCGCCCGACATTTTCAGCACATTCAGAACGGGTATTCCGGCACTACCCTTAGGTTCGCCGTCATCGGTAAATCTTGCGGTATTGCCGTTATCGATATAGTAGGCAAAGACGTTATGCTTGGCATCGTAATACTTTTTCTTAACGGAATTTACGAAACAAGCGGCATCGTTCTCGTTTTCAACGGGGGATACCGAACCTATAAAGACGGACTTTTTTTCTTCGATTTGAGCAGTGGCAGCTTTAGCCACAGTAATTTTTTGCAAGGTACACCTCACATTTCTTCGTCATCGACGTTTTTGAATACGGCGGAGTAGTTGACAATATAATCACGCAGTTTCCCTGCCGATTCGGCATCGCAAGCTGCTGTAACTTCGATGAATTCCGAGCCGTACTCGACCGTGACGCCGTCGCAGAGGGAATATACACGAGACAAGACGGAACCGTTTGAAAGGGGAATTCTGATTTGCACCGTATGTTTTCCGTCGGAGACGGTATCGCAAAGCGCACGTGAGAGAGAAGGAATGCCCTCGCCCGTTTTGGCGCTTATAAAAACGCACTTCTCCTCAGCCCCGTGAAACAAGCTTTTAAGTGACATAAGAAGAGACGGGTCATTTGCCTTATCGCACTTGTTAAACACGAAAATAATGGGCTTTCCGAGCGCACCGAGGCTATCCAAAGTACTTCTTGTAACTTCAAGCTGCTTTTGAAGTTCGGGGTCGGAGGCATCGGCAACTATCATAAGGAAATCCGCATAGACCGCCTCATCCAAAGTTGATTTAAAAGCCTCAATCAAGTGATGCGGCAGATTTCGGATAAAACCTACCGTATCGGTCAGAAGGACTTTGGCGCCGCTTTCAAGTTCATATTGTCTTGTTGTCGGGTCAAGAGTAGCAAACAGCTTGTCCTCAGCCAGAATCCCCGCATTGGTCAACCTATTGAGAAGAGTCGATTTCCCCGCATTCGTGTAACCTACAATAGCGCACTTCGCAATCCGACTTCGGTCACGTTCACGGCGTTTGATGCGGCGAACGGCTTCAAGCTTCTCAAGCTCATTTTCGAGAGCGTGTATCCTCGCTTTGAGCCGACGGCGGTCGATTTCAAGCTTCGTCTCACCCGGGCCTCTCGTACCTATTCCTCCGCCCGTTCGGGACATCGCTTTTCCTTTTCCCATAAGCCTCGGAGACGTATATTTAAGCTGTGCAAGTTCAACCTGCAACGCTCCTTCCGCACTCACGGCACGCGAGGCGAAAATATCAAGAATAAGCATACTTCGGTCAATAACCGAAACGCTGTTTTCGAGTTCAAATTCAATATTCGCAATTTGAGAGGGCGTAAGTTCGCAGTCAAATACCGCAAGGTCACAATCGAGATTGAATATAACTTCTTTAAGCTCCGCAAGCTTGCCTTTTCCGATACAGGTTTTCCCGTCGGGTTTTTCCCGCATCTGGGTCACAACACCCGCGACTTCAACGCCCGCAGTATACAAAAGCCTTGACAACTCTTCAAGACTTGATGCGGCATCACTCTCCGCACCTTTTTCAAAGACACCGACGGTAACCGCCCGAAGAGCACGGCACTCCTCGGTCTCGTGCAATGCACCTTTTCCCGTGGGAGAGACAAATTCGCCGTCGGGTGTTTGAAGTTCATTCATCACTTCATTATCTTTAATATCAGCCATAGTACTCCTAAAATCAAGCTAAACGGAAAAACCGGATAAGAGAAGCTCTTACCCGGAATAACCTTTTATTTTGTGCCTTGGAGACGCTTGTTAAATCTGTCAATGCGTCCGCCTGTATCGACTACCTTCTGCTTGCCCGTGTAGAAGGGATGACACTTTGAGCAAATTTCAACACGAATTTCGCCGTTAGCGTCTGCCTTTGTCGAACGGGTAACAACAGTTTCGCCGCAAGCACAACGGATAGTAACTTCCTTGTAATCGGGATGTATTCCGGTCTTCATTTTATTCACTCCTTATATAGTTTCAATTGCATATTATCACGAAGCAAATTATATGCTCGCAGGATTTACCTTGATAGTATACCATATTCAAAATCAAAAATCAACCTTTTTTGAAAAATAATTATATTTTTTTAAATCACCAATTTCTCACGCAGTTTTCTGAAGATTTTCTTCTCAATCCTCGATATATAGGACTGTGATATCCCCATCATATCCGCAACTTCTTTTTGAGTGTATTCCCTGCTCCCGAAAAGACCAAACCGCATACGAACAATATCCCTCTCGCGCCCGTCAAGAGATGCAACAGCTCGGCAAAGCGCCGCTTTCTCCTCCCGCTTTTCAAGGTCGGCGCATACACTGTCGTCGCCCGATGTCAAAAGGTCACAAAGAAGAAGTTCATTCCCGTCCATATCAACATTCAGCGGTTCTTCAATGGAAACATCAGCTTTATGAGACGATATTTTCCTTATATACATCAAGATTTCGTTTTCAATACACCTTGAAGCATATGTTGCAAGCTTGATATTCCTGTCTTTGCTGAAAGTATTTACCGCTTTTATAAGCCCTATAGTACCG
>CAZCSZ010000210.1:0-2974 GCA_964501305.1 uncultured Ruminococcus sp. | reverse complement strand
CTCTATTCCCTTGTCGCTTGTAACGGCGCCGTTGCCGAGCCACAAAACGGAGCAAGCGGAATATCCCTGATTGACGGCGAATATTTTTCTGCCGTTTTCAGCTGAAGTAATAAGCGGTGACGCATATTCGGGATTACAAACCGTAAACTCATCTGTAACAAGTGCGTTGAACGAAACGTCATACGGATAAACGGGCCCTCTCATCGGTAAAACTTCGGTCTCGATTTCAAATCCGCTTCTTTTTAAGCAGGCAAACAAATGCGAGTTGACCTCGGAATACTTCTCTGCTGTGATTATTTTGTTGCCGACACAAGATATAATCATATCGGGATGATATGCAATCATACCGGCAAGTGAGTCGTCCTTCGGGACAGGTAAAACGCTGAAGTCTGTAAAGTAGTTCTTACTCTCAATGACATCGGAAATACGCTCTGCCGGAGCAAACACGGATACAAGTATAAAAGCTTTTGTATCGTATTCGTTGCTCATAATTTACCTTCCGCAGCACTTTTTGTATTTTTTGCCTGAGCCGCAAGGACATGGGTCGTTTCTGCCGACTTCGGCTTTTTTGTCCTTCCTTACAGGTGCTTTTTTAAGCGTACCGTCCGAAGAAGTGGATACGGGTTTATAAACGTCACGCCGTTCTTCGTTTGTCTTGGGCATTACGGAAAGAATGGCTCTTGCCGTATCCTCTCTGATTTGGCTTACCATATCGTCAAACAGCTCGCCCGAATACACTCTGTATTCGCTTATGGGGTTTCTTTGAGCGTATGCCTGAAGTCCGACACTCTCTCTGAGACTGTCCATAGCCTCAAGGTGTTCCATCCAGTTGGTATCTACCGCAAGAAGAAGATAGATACGCTCAATCTCCCTCATCTGCTCCTCGCCGAATACGACCGTTTCCTTGTTCTCGTAAAGCTTCATAGCCCTTGAGATAAGAGTTTCTTTAATACTTTCTCTTGCCGCACGGACATTTTGGCTTTTTCCGAGTTTTTCCGTCGTATCGTCCTCGGTCATAAGCAAATTCATATATTTTTCCTTAAGCCCTTCGAAATCCCATTCAAAGAGCTGTTCGGCGTGAAGGAATGAATCGACGGAATCGCCGACTGTCTGCTTAATCATACCGATTATTTTGTCACGCAGACTGACACCGCTCAAAACTTCGGCTCTCTCAGAGTAAATGAGTTTTCTCTGCTCGTTCATAACGTCGTCGTACTGAAGGACATTTTTTCTTGCCTTGAAGTGGTTGCCCTCGACGTTCTTCTGTGCGTTTTCAATACTCTTCGAGAACAGCTTGAAGTCAAACGTCATGTCCGTGTCCGACTTGTCACGCAGTGTCTTTACCATATTTTGAATTCTGTCGCCCGCAAAAAGCCTTATAAGGTCATCATCGAACGATATGAAGAATCTGCTCTCTCCGGGGTCGCCCTGACGTCCCGAACGGCCTCTCAGCTGATTATCTATTCGTCTGCTCTCGTGCCTTTCCGTTCCGACAACGAACAGTCCGCCCGCCTCGACGACTTTCTTTGCCTCGGGAGCTATTTCTTCCTTATATTTATTGTACAGTGCCCTATACTCGCAACGTGCCTTGAGAACCTCGTCGGAGACATCCTGAAGTGAACCTGTCGCAAGGACAATAGTCTCCTCGTCGTACTCTCCGCTCTGTCTCAAGTCATCCTTGGCAAGAAATTCCGCATTACCGCCGAGAAGAATATCGGTACCGCGTCCCGCCATATTCGTTGAAATGGTGACAGCTCCGTATTTTCCCGCCTGAGCTACAATCTCCGCCTCTTTCTCGTGGTATTTGGCGTTGAGCACGTTGTGCGGTATACCCTCTTTTTTGAGCCGTTTTGACAGCTCCTCACTCTTTTCGACAGAAACCGTACCGACAAGAACAGGCTGACCCTTCTCGTGACAGGTCGCTATTTGCTTTACGATAGCATCCTCTTTGGCTTTGGCGTTAAGGCACAAAACGTCGGGGTGGTCAACTCTTATCATCGGCTTATTAGTCGGTATTTCGACAACATCGAGGTTGTATATTTCACGGAATTCTTCTTCTTCGGAAAGAGCCGTACCCGTCATACCCGAAAGTTTTGAGTACATTCTGAAGTAATTCTGAAGCGTAATTGTCGCTATTGTCTGATTTTCCTTCTGTATATCGACGTGTTCCTTGGCTTCGATTGCCTGATGAAGTCCGTCGGAAAAACGTCTGCCGGGCATAATACGTCCCGTAAACGAATCGACAATGAGAACTTCGTTTCCGCGAACGATGTAATCGACGTCGGCTTTCATAATACCGTGAGCTTTGAGCGCTTGGTATACGTGGTGACTGATTTTGGAATTATCGGTTGAAGAAAAGTTCTCGATACCGAAGAATTTTTCGGCCTTCTCAATACCCGAAAGGGTGAGTGTTGCGGTTTTCGCCTTCTCGTCGACTATATAATCGGCATCGGTGTCGGAATAGTCGGTCTTTGTGTCCATTTCTTTTATAACAAACTTCTTGAGCGACTTTACAAGGTCGTCGGCTTTGCCGTATAAATCCTCGGTTTTGTTGCCGTGACCCGAAATTATAAGCGGAGTTCTCGACTCGTCAATTAAAATGGAGTCAACCTCGTCGACGATTGCGAAGTTAAACCCTCTTTGGCAAAGTCTTTCCTTATACATTGCCATATTGTCACGGAGATAGTCAAATCCCATCTCGTTGTTCGTGCCGTAAGTTATATCGCACGCATACTGAGCCTTCTTCTCATCAGGTTTCTGTCCTGCAAGGACAAGACCCGTTGTGAGACCGAGAAACTCATGGACACGCCCCATTTCCTCGGCGCCGACTTTGGCAAGATACTCGTTGACAGTGACAACATGAACTCCCTTACCTTCAAGTGCATTGAGGTACGACGGCAGAACGGCAACAAGTGTTTTACCCTCTCCCGTTTTCATCTCGGCAATACGCCCCTGATGAAGGACTACCGCACAT
>CAZCSZ010000209.1:0-2985 GCA_964501305.1 uncultured Ruminococcus sp. | reverse complement strand
AAGACACCGCCCTTTCACGGCGGTAACGGGGGTTCGATTCCCCCACGGGTCACCAAATCAATATTAAGCAAAGTCCCCGAAGTTTTCTTTGGGGATTTTGCTTTTCTTAAACCGAGCTTCTGCAAAAGGTATGCCCGTGAGTTGTAATTTCGGAGTGGAGTTGTCGATACAGAGAATTACCGTTTCATTATTACCGACGCTGTAGTCTGTATTCAAACGCATTTGCAAGAAAGAAGTTTGCTTTACGGTTTAAAGGGAAACTGCGGTGGTCTCGATGGCAGTCTGCTTCCCGAAAAAACAGATAAAGCTTTAAAAACGGGCCTGTTATTACGTTTTTTTGCCGAACTGTGACGTGTCTGAACTTATAATTCAAAATATTAATCGATAGTCACGAAAAAAATCCGAGATAGGTATTGACAAAATGAATTGAAAGCAGTAAAATAATTAAAAATATTAATCGGGTTTGAAAACGCCGTAAAAAACGGTACGAACTCTTAATAATTTAATTTTGATTAACATTTCGAAAGGAACATCAACATGAAAAAAGCTTTGAAAATCTTGTGTCTTGCACTCTCTGCTGTTATGACACTTTGTGCGTTTGCCGCTTGCGGCGACAGCACCGGTTCAAACGACACTCTTAAAATCGGAAGTATCGGCCCTATAACAGGCGATGCCGCAATTTACGGAAACTCCGTTAAGAACGGTATCCAAATAGCCGTTGACGAAATCAATGAAGCCGGCGGCATCTGCGGCGTTCAGATTGAGTTCAGATTCGAGGACGACGTAAACGACAACGAAACAAGCGTTAACGCTTACAACAACCTTGTAGACTGGGGTATGGATGTTCTCCTCGGTACGGTCACCACAAGTCCCGCACTTGCCGTATCCCCCCTTGCTTTCAATGACAGAATATTCGCTCTTACTCCCTCTGCATCAGCTCCCGAAGTAACAGACGGCAAGGACAATATGTTCCAGCTCTGCTTCTCCGACCCCAACCAGGGTATCGGTGCCGCTGACTATATCGGCGAACATCTTGCTGACAAGAAAATCGCAATTATCTACCGTAACGACGATCCGTATTCACAGGGTATCCGCGATACGTTTATAAGCGAAGGGCAAAGCAAGTCTCTCAATATAGTATATGAAGGCACTTTCACGAAAGATACTTCTGCGGACTTCTCCGTACAGCTTACAGCCGCTAAGAATGCAGGGGCAGACCTTGTGTTTCTTCCCATTTACTACCAGCCTGCATCTACAATATTTACGCAGGCCAAGAGCATGGATTATGCTCCCACATTTTTCGGAGTTGACGGTATGGACGGTATCCTCACAATGAAGGGCTTTGATACATCTCTTGCCGAGGGCGTATACGTTCTTACTCCTTTCTCTGCTGACTCTACAGATGAAGCAACAGTAAGCTTTGTAACCAAATATAACGAAAAATACGGCGAAACACCTACTCAGTTTGCGGCTGACGGCTACGACTGCGTATATGCTATTAAAGCGGCATGCGAAAAAGCAGGTTACACAACCTCTCTCAAAGGTGAAGAGCTCTGCGAGGCTATTATGAAAGCTATGACTGAAATCACGGTTGACGGTGTTACAGGCGCAGGCATGACATGGTCGGCTGACGGTACGGTCAACAAAGTTCCCACAGCTGTTATTATCAAAGACGGCGTATATGTTTCTGCGACAAAATAAGTCCTTTACATATTGATTTTTAAAACAGGCAAAACTCCGGTATGCCACCGGAGTTTTTGTCTAAGTTAAGAAGTTTTACCCGGAGGTACTATCTATGGAGTTTGTTTCCTATCTTATAAGCGGAATAAGTCTCGGCAGTATCTATGCCATAATAGCTCTCGGCTACACAATGGTATACGGTATTGCGAAAATGCTGAACTTCGCACACGGCGACGTTATTATGGTCGGCGGTTACGTGTCTATGCTTGCCGTGACCTCTCTCGGTGTGCCCGGTTGGCTTTCCGTTATAATCGCAATGGCAGTATGCACTGTCCTCGGCATCATCATAGAGAAGCTCGCATATAAGCCGCTCCGTTCGGCTTCCTCTCTTGCAGTGCTTATAACGGCTATCGGAGTTTCGTATTTTCTTCAGAATTCCGCTCTTTTGATATGGGGAGCCGACCCTAAGGTATATACTCCGATTATAAGCGGCACTGTCAAACTCTTTGACGGTCAGCTTTCGATTACGGCTGTGTCTATTCTTACGGTTGCGGTTTGTGTTGTCATTATGATAGCCCTTACCATATTCACAAGCAAAAGCAAAGTCGGAAAAGCAATGAGAGCGTGCTCCGAGGATAAAGCGGCGGCACAGCTTATGGGCATTAACGTAAATCTTACGATTTCGGTAACCTTTGCAATAGGTTCGGCCCTTGCTGCAGTTGCTGGCATTCTTCTTTGCTCTTTCAGCCCTTCGCTTATGCCTACAACAGGTTCAATGCCGGGTATTAAAGCATTTACGGCTGCCGTTTTCGGCGGTATCGGTTCAATTCCCGGAGCATTCCTCGGCGGAATACTTCTCGGCATCATAGAATCCCTTGCGAAGGCTTATGTTTCTACACAACTTGCAAATTCAATTGTATTTGCGGTTCTGATTATCGTCCTTCTGGTACGTCCCGCGGGTCTACTCGGCAAATACGTACCTGAGAAAGTTTGAGGTGTCGTTATGAAGAAAATAAGCGGATTAAGTAAAACAGCCAAAATAGATTATGCAACATATTTAGGCGTAGTATTGGTTTTTGTTATTGTTTCAATACTTAAAAGCGGAGGATATCTTACCCGTTCTCTCACGGGTCAGCTTGTTCCGATTTGCTGTTATGTTGTAATGGCTATATCTTTGAACCTTACAGTAGGTATTCTCGGCGAGCTTTCGCTTGGGCATGCGGCGTTTATGAGCGTCGGTACTTTTTCGGGCATTATTGCTGCTTCAAGCCTTGAAAATGTTATTCCTTCCGCGCTGCTCAGGCT
>CAZCSZ010000208.1:0-3038 GCA_964501305.1 uncultured Ruminococcus sp. | reverse complement strand
GTATTATGTGAACGTACGTTGGCTCGGCGGTATGCTTACAAACTACAAGACTATCAAAACAAGCATTGCAAGACTTCAAAATCTTGAGAAGATGCAGCAGGATGGCACATTCGATATGCTTCCCAAGAAGGAAGTCGCCGCTCTCCAGAAGGAAATGACGATCCTCGAAAGAAACCTCGGCGGTATCAAAGATATGCCCGGTCTTCCCGCAGCTATTTTTATAGTTGACCCCAGAAAAGAACATAACGCAGTTCTCGAAGCTAAGAAACTCGGTATCCCCGTAGTTGCTATCGTTGACACAAACTGTGACCCCGACGATGCGGATTATGTAATCCCCGGTAACGACGACGCTATCCGTGCTATCCGTCTTATCGCATCCGTAATGGCAGACGCCGTTATAGAAGGCAAGCAGGGCGAACAGCTCGAGGCGGCTGAGACTGAAGAAGCTGAGGATGCTGAAGCAGACGCAGAGTAATTCTGCTAACCGATAAAGTTCGGTATATTCAAATCTATAAAAACAGGAAACCGCAAATGCGGCATGGAGGATATTATGGCTATTACAGCAAAACAGGTAGCGGATCTCAGAACTAAGACCGGCTGCGGAATGATGGAATGCAAAAAAGCACTTACAGAAGCAAACGGTGACTTTGACGAAGCGGTAAAGATACTTCGCGAAAAAGGTCTTTCCGTAGCAGCTAAAAAAGCAGGCAGAATTGCGGCTGAAGGCGTTGTTGATATTATGTTTAACGATGACAAAACAGCAGCTGCCATGATTGAAGTAAATGCGGAGACCGACTTCGTTGCGAAGAACGAAACATTCAAGGAATTTGTTCGCGGAATTCTTAAGACAATTCTTAAGTACAAGCCCGCAACGGTTGAAGAACTTAACGCTCTTCCTTACAACGATGACTTTACGGTTGAAGCTAAAGTCAAGGACATGGTATTCACAATCGGTGAAAATATGAATATTCGCCGTTTCGTATTGGTAGAGGGCACTCTTTCCTCTTATATTCACGGCAACGGTACAACAGGCGTTATTGTTAAGTTCAATGCAGACGATACTGCAAAGAACAATGCGGGATTTGCTGATTTTTCAAAGAATATCGCTCTTCAGATAGCAGCAGGCAATCCTCCTTCCTACGTATGCAAGGAAGAAGTTCCCCAGAGCGCTGTTGATGAAGAAAAAGAAATTCTCATAGCTCAGATTAAGAACGACGAGAAGAACGCAAATAAGCCCGATGCTATCCTTGAGAAAATGGTAGTCGGCAAACTCGGCAAATTCTATGAGAGAGTATGCCTTGTAGAACAGGCTTACGTAAAAGACGATAAAATGTCCGTAGGTCAGTACGTTGCCGCAACCGCAAAGGAATTCGGCGGAGCTATTTCTGTTGACTCATTCTATCTCTATGAAAGAGGCGAAGGCCTTGAAAAGAGAGAGGATAACTTTGCTGAGGAAATCGCTCAGATGGTATCCGGTAACTGATTTAATTCAGAATCTGCAAAAAGGTGCGGCTTGTCCGCACCTTTTTTGACAATTTGGACTTTCGAGAGCCTTTTTCTACGATATATCCGTTTATAAAACTAAAATATTTACAAAACCTATTTACAAAGACCCTTCATTTATGGTAAAATGAATACAATATAATATAATACATCACGGTCTGTGAAAAAGGAGTATTCACTATGGACGGAAAGCCTGCTTACAAGAGGATTTTATTAAAGCTGTCGGGCGAGGCACTTGCCAAGGACACAGACGACATTTTCAACCACAGCTATCTTGATGAGGTAGCATCCGTTATCAAGAAATGTGTTGATGCGGGAGTTGAAGTCGCCATTGTAGTCGGTGCGGGAAACATTTGGCGAGGCAGAAGCGGCGGCACAATGGATAGAACGAGAGCGGACAGCATGGGCATGCTTGCAACATGCATTAACGCAATCGCACTTCAGGAGGCATTCTGTGCTGCGGGGCTTGATACAAGAGTTATGAGTGCAGTTTCAATGGAGAAATTTGCCGAGCTTTACACCGCTGAAAAAGCGAGAAGGCATCTTGAAAAAGGCAGAGTCGTAATATTCGCATGCGGCCTCGGTTCCCCGTTTTTCTCAACGGATACACCCGCAATAATAAGGGCAATGGAGATAAACGCCAATGCTATTCTTCTTGCGAAGAACGTTGATTATCTCTATACAGACGACCCAAGAACCAATCCCAACGCGAAGAAAATCGAGAAAACGACTTACAGCGAAATAGTAGATAACAGACTTCATGCAATAGACCTTACAGCCGCAGTTCTTGCCGAAGGGTCAAACATACCCTGCGTTATGTTCGGGCTTGACAAATCCGAGAACATATACAGAGTTGTCATGGGCGAGACACTCGGCACAGTTGTTATGTAATTTCAGGCGAAAGTCTACGCGAATAAAAATAAAGGAGTATATTTATGAAACTCGACACCAAAGCATACGAAGAAAAAATGAAGAAATCGGTTGCCGTTTATACCGAGAGCTTATCCTCTATAAGAGCTGGCAGAGCAAACACTGCCGTTCTCAAAGGAATTGAAGTATCGTACTACGGCGTTCCCACGGCAATTCATGCAATGGCAGAGGTTAAAACAACCGATGCCAGAACTATCGCAATTACGCCTTGGGACATGACGACACTTAAGGATATCGAGAAGGCAATACTTGCCTCCGATATCGGCATAACGCCTGTCAACGACGGAAAAACCATAAGACTTTCTTTCCCTCAGCTTACCGAAGAACGCAGAAAAGAGCTCACGAAGCAAGTTTCCAAAATGGGCGAGGATGCGAAAGTCGCGATTAGAAATATTCGCCGTGAGGCAAATGACAAAATCAAAGATATGAAGAAAAACAGTGAGTTTAACGAGGATGAGGCAAAACAGTCCGAAAAGCTCACGCAGGAACTCACCGACAAATTCATCAAAGAGATTGACGGCGTAACAGCGGACAAACAGAAGGAAATCATGGCGATTTGACTTTCACCGCAAAACAGCAAGCGTCCCCGCACTTTTATTTTACTG
>CAZCSZ010000207.1:265-3040 GCA_964501305.1 uncultured Ruminococcus sp. | reverse complement strand
CTCACCATGATTGTCCGTCTGTCGGGTGAGACCGTTGCCAATCATATTAAACTCACGATTTTGGAGAAAACCAAAGAAATTGATATGGCCTCGTTCGATATGCCCGATTTCTATGAACGGCTTGAAAACGCAAGCCGTGAGGCGGGCACTCGTCCCATTAACATTTTACAGGCGATATTTAATATTATTGCCAATATTATAAGCCTTGTTTCCTTTATCGTGATTTTAGCCGAGGTTTCCGCATGGGCGCCGTTTGCGATGATTGCGTTCTCGTTGCCGAGCGCGGCTATAAGCTTTATTTACAGAAAAAAGAATTTTGAATATATGCGTATGCGCTCCAAAGAGAGACGTGAAATGCAATATTACAGTGATTTGCTCACCGACAAGGACGTTGCCAAAGAAGTTCGTATATTCAATCTTTCGGATACATTTATAGATTGCTATAAAAAGTCATTCAATAAATATTTTACCGGTATAAAAAAGCTGATTTTTGCCGAGAATGCGTGGTCTGTCGGTATTTCACTTGCGGGCAGTACCATAAGCTGCACCCTGTTTCTGTTTATTGCCCGAATGGTCTGGAAGGGACTTTTGAAAGTCGGTGACTATACGCTGTACACAGGTTCGCTTAATTCCGTTTCATCGTGCGTTTCGAGTTTGATTTCAACGCTTGCCATGATTTACGAAGGCACTCTGTTTATAGATAATATGATAACATTTATGAACGAGAAGCAGAAAGTCAAGCCGATAACGGATAAACCGCTTTCGGTTGAGCGCGGGATTGCTCACAAAGTCGAGTTTCGTAATGTATCTTTCCGTTATCCCGGTACGTCGCATGATGTTATTAAGAATATGTCCTTTACGATAAACGGCGGGGAAACCGCTGTTCTTGTGGGGCTTAACGGAGCGGGCAAAACGACGCTTATAAAGCTTTTGACGAGGCTTTATGACCCCACCGAAGGGGAAATTCTGCTTGACGGGCAGAATATTAAGTTGTACGATACGAGACAGCTTTACGATATGTTCGGGATTATATTCCAGGATTTCGGAAAATATGCGTTTACGGCCGCAGAGAATATCATGTTCGGCGAAATTTCAAAGGGGCTTGACCGTGAAAGAGTGCAAAATGCCGCCGAAAGTGCCGATGCGGATACGTTTATAAAGCGTCTGCCGAAGGGATATGACACGCCGCTTACAAGATTTTTTGAGGATAGCGGAATTGAGCTTTCAATCGGGCAGTGGCAGAAACTGTCGATTGCGAGAGCATTTTACGGTTCATCTGACTTTTTGATTTTGGATGAGCCGACAGCATCGCTTGATGCCATAGCCGAGCAGGAGATATACTCACAGTTTGAAGAGCTTCGCCGAGGGAAAACCACAATATTTGTATCTCACAGGCTGTCAAGCGCTACGACGGCGACCAAGATACTTGTAATCGACAGGGGAGTACTTGTCGAAGAAGGCTGTCACCGTGAGCTGATGGAGAAGGGCGGAAAGTATTATGAGCTGTTCTCGACCCAGGCAAAACGGTATGTCGAAGGTGCAAATTGAGCATAAACTGATTATATAGAGAAGGGGAAAAGACAATGAACGATGTAAAACCGATTTCAGTTAAATTCGGCGGCAGCTCGCTTGCCGACGTTGAGCAGTTCAAAAAAGTAAAGCGTATTGTCGAAAGCGACGAGAGAAGAAGGTATGCCGTGCCGTCAGCTCCGGGTAAGCGGAGTAAAACGGACATTAAAGTTACCGACCTTCTGTACAAATGCTTTGAGCTGTCGGAAAATGAGGAGGATATCGGAGAAGTATTTTCCAAAGTTGTTGACAGATACAATGCGATTATCGAAGGTCTTGGGCTTGACCTTGACCTTGGCGAGACGTATCTTAAAATCAAGAATGCGATTGAAAGCCATGCGGGACGTGATTTTGCCGCAAGCAGGGGAGAATATTTGAGCGGACTTATTCTGTCGAAGTATTTGGGATTTCATTTTATAGATGCGGCACGTGTAATCAAGTTTGCAAACGACGGTACATATGATGCCGTCTCGACCGAAGCTTTGCTTAGGGCAAAGCTTTCGGAGCACAAGCGGGCTGTTATACCCGGATTTTACGGGTCGATGCCAAACGGCACAATAAAGACGTTTTCAAGGGGCGGAAGTGACGTGACGGGTTCTATTGTTGCGGCGTTTTCCGACTCCGAAGTATATGAGAATTGGACTGACGTTGATGCGTTTTTGATGACTGATCCGACTGTTGTCAAAAATCCGAAGCCGATTGAGACTATTACCTACAGAGAGCTTCGTGAGCTGTCGTACATGGGTGCGGGGGTTCTTCACGAAGATGCGGTATTTCCCGTGCGTGCGGCGGCAATTCCGATTAATATAAGGAATACGAATGACCCGGAAAAGAAGGGAACTATGATAGTTCCGAGGGCATCGGAATATGACCGTGACACCGTAATTACGGGAATTGCGGGCAAAAAAGGCTTTTCCGTATTGAGCATAGAGAAAGATATGCTTCACAGCGAGACGGGTGTGGCAAGAAGGATAATCGAGACCGTTGAGAAGCACGGACTTCGGCTTGAACATATGCCGACGGGCATTGATTCGCTTAACGTTATAGTTTCGGGTGATGTGGAGCGTGACGAGAAAAGCAGGATAATTGCGGAAATCACCGAAGAAATTGCGCCTGACAGCATATCGTTTGAGAGCGGACTTGCGCTTATAGCCGTTGTCGGACGGGGAATGGTGCAGAATCGAGGAACGGCGGCGAAAGTGTTTA
>CAZCSZ010000207.1:0-255 GCA_964501305.1 uncultured Ruminococcus sp. | reverse complement strand
CGGCGTGCAATGCGATTTACAGTGAATTTGTGAAAGCTTGAAGCTTGAAACTTGCAAACACGGCTGCGGTCGGCAGGTTTGACAGCCTTTGGCGGCGGTTGGTGTTCGGCGGCTTGTCGCCGATTGCAGGCCGGAGCGCCGGGTGGATGCTAAATTATATTTTTAGGAGATTTGATTATTGATTTTCTTTTTTGTTCGATTATAAACGGATTAATTCCGTAGGCTTAAGTATTAGAAGATGTATATGTATACGCA
>CAZCSZ010000206.1:0-3047 GCA_964501305.1 uncultured Ruminococcus sp. | reverse complement strand
GTCCGAGTACAGAATATTACCGCCCTCGGTTAAAATGAGCAAACCGTATTGACAATTCAACTCCAGTGAATTATAATAGTTAATACAGGTGAACTTTATTAGTGTTCGTTACACGCAAAGCGGAAGTCTGCGGGAGATTCAAATGAATAAGTACATGAAGGCAAACATCGTTTTTTCCAAATTTTCAAGGGACTATATGGAGATAAAAAAAGGCCTCCCCGTAAGGCCGAGTGAGATGGGAGTGCTCAATGTTATATGTTTTCGAGATGGCGATTTTACACCGCTTATGCTTGCGGAAATGATAGGCGTGTCGAAGCCGATGATAACGGCACATATTCAAGCTCTGCTAAGGAAAGGATATATCGCAAAAGAGACGTCCGAAACCGACAAACGTAGTTTTTTTGTCCGTCCTACAGAGAAAGGAAAGACGCTTGCAAAGGAGTTTGAGATAAAACAGACCGAATTTTTAAAAGCGGTCGAAGAAACAATCGGAGAGTCTGACTTTGACGAGCTTGTTTTTTTACTCGGCAAAATGCAGTCTGTGATTGAAGGTAACGTCGGAGGTATTAATAATGCAGAATGACACAATCAGCAAAGCGGTAGCATGGAACCCGTGGCACGGATGTAAGAAGGTCAGTCCGGGATGCAAGAACTGTTTTGTGTACAAAATGGACAGAAGATACGGGCGAGATACGACTGTTATCACAAAAGGCAAGACTACTTATGAACTGAAAGATAAAGACTGCCCGCCTGGCTCTCTTGTCAAGCTCTGCTTTTCTTCGGATTTCTTTATCGAAGAGGCAGATGCATGGCGAGACGGCTGTTGGGATTTTATCCGCCGAAGAAGCGACTGCGTTTTTGTGACGACAACCAAACGTCCGGAAAGGATAAAGGACTGCGTACCCGATGATTGGGGAGAGGGATGGGAGCATGTTCATATCAGCATTTCCATTGAAAATCAGGAAATGGCGGACAAACGGATTGAGGCATTTCTTTCGGCACCTGTGAATCACAGAGAAGTGTTCTGTTCACCGCTTATTGAGCATATTTCCATTGGCAAATACCTTGATACGGGACTTATAAAATGCGTTAATGTCGGCGGTGAGATGTCACCTCGGAATGAGGTCCGACCGATTATGTGGGAATGGGTTCGCGATTTGTTCCTTGAAGCGAAGGAACGGGATATTGAGTTCTATTTTCATCAGTGCGGTTCGATGTTTTTGCGGGACGGCGTGAACATCGGCAAGTGGAATTTAAATGAACAAATAGCTCGTGCCGAAGAAATACAGCATGAGCTTGAGAAAATGTACGGAGCAACGCCGAAGAACGAAAGAAGAGTCGGCTGTTAGAGTTTCGGCGTCACATTTATCTTTCGAATTTTCATATGAGAACAGGAGAAGCAGCATGAATTTCAACAAGCTCAGGTTTTATCCCGAACACCCTTCGGAGAAAAAAACACATACGCTTGAAACCGTTAATATGCCGCTTTTGGAGCAAGATGAGCCTTTTGAGGTGAAAGCACTTTACGGTGAGTTTGAAGCGGATGCGGAAAGATTTTACGGTAAATATACAGATAAACGCTTGGATGTTGTCGGAGTGGCAAAGAAGGTTGGACCCGACATTCACTCAAAGCCGTCTATTGAGATATCGGATAGCGCAAACGGTCGGACATATGCGCTTGTGGCTTTTCCGACAGACGAACATTATGATAAAGTTGCAGTCGGCGATACCGTTACCGTTCGCGGTAATTATCTTGTTATGAGCAATCACTATGGGACAGTTTTGAAGTTCAGTGAACTTCTCGAAAAACACAGCTAAGAAGGGAGAACCAATATGGCAGATATAGGCAGACTCGGACTCGGTTGTATGGGTATGTCCAACCGAAGAAATCCGGAAAACTCGATTAAAACAGTTCACAAGGCACTCGACAGCGGTATTACGCTGTTTAACACTGGTGAATTTTACAGCGCAGGCGAAAGTGAAATGATAGTCGGTAAGGCTATGTGCAGTGTGCCGAGGGACAGCTATTTCCTGTCGGTGAAATTCGGAGTGCTTCCGAAAACAGGTGGCGGAATATACGGGCTTGACAACAGACCGTTCAATATTAAAGGACACCTTGCCTATTCGCTTGCAAGGCTCGGCATGGATTATGTTGACCTGTATCAGCCTGCTCGTCAGGATACGGAAATACCCGTTGAAGAGGTAGTCGGCGAAATATCAAGATTGGTTGAAGAAGGATATGTTCGCCATATCGGGCTTTCGATGGTCGATGCCGAAACTCTTCGCCGTGCTTGCAAGGTACATCCCATTCACACTGTTGAAATGTCGTATTCACTCATTGACAGAGATATAGAAAACGAAATGTTGACTACAGCGGAGGAACTTGGTGTCAAAGTATTGGCTTTCGGCACTATAGGCCATGGGCTGTTTACCGACAACGTGCTTGACAGTGCGGACAACGGCTATCACTTTGCGCGGGGAATGCTTTCGGGAGAACACCGAAATACCAATTTGCCGATGCTGAAGGCACTGAAGATAATTGCCGATGAAAAGGGAATAGGACTTTCACAACTTGCTCTCGCATGGTCGCTTGCCAAATACGGGCATGTACAAAGTCTAGTCGGTACGACTGATACGGAACACTTGCAGAGTGCTGTCGAAGCGCTGAAGATTGAATTGACGAAAGAGGATATCGAACGTATAGAGAACGCGATTCCTTTTGACAGAGTAAGCGGCAGAGGTATGAGAAATTTCCGCTTTACGAACGGGCAGATGACTCTTGCCTGACAACGGCAATAAACACTTGATTTGCATTCCGGTTAGAACGGTGTAGGCGTTTTTCCTGCCGAAAACTGTTGATATTTTATGCAAAGTGTGTTATATTAAATGTAGAAAGTTGCCTTGCAACGGCAGAGGACTTCTCTCTTGAGTGCGGTGACGGCTGTTTTGGTTTTAAAGTCCGAAGTGCATCGGGCTTAAAATATACAAACTGAAAGGAACGGTTTTATGAGCGGAATTGACAAGAAATACGAGGCGTTGTTTACTCC
>CAZCSZ010000205.1:1372-3057 GCA_964501305.1 uncultured Ruminococcus sp. | reverse complement strand
GAATAAGCCCCGCCTATGGGGACGCTCCATTCGGAGTGTCGCCCACAGGCGGGGCTTTGAATGTTTTTTATATTTTCTCGATTTTGATTAAGTTGGTGTTTCCCGATGTTCCGTTGGTATCTCCGCCGGTTATGACAATTCTGTCGCCTTTTTGAAGATGAAGCTGCTGCTCTGCGATTTTCTTTGCCGTGTAGAAAAGCACATCGGTCGAAGTGAATTTTTCACACATGGCCGGTATAACTCCCCATGACAACGCCAATTTTCTCCATGTTGTCTCATCGGTGGTTAGCCCGATTATCGGTACAGAAGGGCGAAAACGGGATACCATTCGGGCTGTCATGCCGGAGAGTGAACATGCTATAATTGCTTTGGCATTAAGGTCAATTGCCATGGTACACGCCGAGTGTGATATTGCATCTACGGAGTTTCTGATTTTAAATTCAGCACTGTAAAAACGTCTGCTGTAATTAATATTGCCTTCCGCCGTTTCGGCGATTTTCGCCATGGTCGCAACAGCTTCAACGGGATATTTACCCGCCGCCGTTTCTCCTGAAAGCATAATAGCGCTCGTCCCGTCGTAAACCGCATTGGCAACATCGGAGATTTCGGCTCTTGTCGGTCTCGGATTTGTCACCATAGACTCAAGCATTTCCGTTGCCGTGATAACACGCTTACCGAGAAGCCTGCATTTTGTTATAAGTTTTTTCTGAATACCGGGGAGCATCTCAAACGGAATTTCCACTCCCATATCTCCTCTTGCTATCATGATGCCGTCGCACATTTCGCATATCTCTTCGATATTATCAAATCCGGATTGATTCTCTATTTTGGCTATAAGTTCGATATTGTCCGAGCCTATTTCCCTCAGAAAATTATGAACGTCGATTAAATCCTGTTTGCGTGACACAAAGGAACAGGCAATGTAATCAACTCCGTTTTTAATACCGAACGCTATATCCTTTTTATCCTGTTCGGACAAATACTCTTGCTTCATGACCTTGCCGGGAAAGCTCATGCTTTTTCTGTCGGACAGTTCCCCACCGTAAACTACGGTACATTCGATATCTGTTCCGGATATACTGTCAACTTTAAAAGTCAACAAGCCGTTGTTCAGTAAAATCGTATCTCCGACAGAAAGCTCAGACGGAAGGTTCTTATAACTTACCGAAACCCGTTTGCCGTTACCGATGACGTCATCCGTTGTGAAAGTGAACTTATCGCCCGGAGAAAGCGTAATCTTGCCGTCTTCAAATGTTTTGATTCGGTATTCGGGGCCTTTGGTATCAAGCATAATCGCTATGGGATAATTCAGCTTTTCTCTTACCCTCTTTATAGTATCTATCCTTATCTGGTGGTCCTCATGTGTGTTATGTGAGAAGTTAAGGCGGGCGACATTCATTCCCGCTTTACAAAGCCCTTCAATAACCTCTTCACTGCCGCTTGCGGGACCTATGGTACATACAATTTTAGTCTTTCTCATAATTCCTCCTGTGTATACAAGCCGATGTTGCAAGCGAAAGCGATTTTGCCATCTACTTCAGTACGGAAACCGCATCGGAAATAGTCTTTTCAAGAGCTTCCTTGCCGTATTTATCCACTTCGGCTTTGTTTTTTTCTCCGTGTGTCAAACATCCTGCGCCGCCGATACATCCGCCGACGCACGCCATACCCTCAATAAAATTGGC
>CAZCSZ010000205.1:0-1362 GCA_964501305.1 uncultured Ruminococcus sp. | reverse complement strand
CTTCAGAAGAGCCGCCTTACACTGCTCTATTCCGTCGCACGAAATAGGTTTCAAGCTGAAACTGATACTCTGCTCTTTCAGCCCTTGCGCAACCGCATCTGTGAGCCCGCCCGAACTTGCAAATATTCTCCCGAAATAGGATGCATTGTCAAGCACGCCTTCGCTCAAATATGTAATATCAATATCTCTGCTGTCAAATAGCGCCTGCAATTCTTCAAAAGTCATGACACAGTCCACGTAAGGCTTTACGCTCTCAAGCTGTGCTTCGGCTTTCTTGGCGGTACACGGCCCTATAAATACGACCTTCGCTCCCGAATCATTCTTCTTTATATACTTTGCAAGCGTTGCCATTGGAGACAGGTTGTGACTTACATGACAAAGAAGCTCGTGGAAGGACGACTTTAGGTATTGAACAAATGCAGGACAGCATGAACTTGTCAAAAATCCCTTTTCGGATAGTTCCTTCGATTCTGCCTTGGCAACCATATCGGCTCCGAGTGCCGCTTCAATAACTGTATAAAAGCCGAGCTCTTTAAGTCCCGTTACAACCTGTCCGAGTTTGGCATATGTAAACTGACTTGAAACCGAAGGAGCTACAATAGCGTAAACCTTATATTTAGTATTATACTCGCTTTTTTTGATAAGGTCAATAACATTCAGTATATAAGATTTGTCCATTATTGCGCCAAAGGGACATTGATACACGCATGCACCGCACTGAATACACTTTTCGTTATCAATTTCAGCAGCATTATCGCCTTTAATTGAAATCGCCTTTACCTTGCATGCAATTTGGCAAGGGCGTTTGCGGTTCACGATAGCGAAATACGGGCATACCTTCGCGCACTGGCCGCATTCAACGCACTTTGATTTATCTATATGTGCAACATGGTCGTGGTCAAATGAAATCGCACCTCTCTTACATACGTCCTCACAGCGGTGAGCAAGACAGCCTCGGCAGGAATTTGTAACTTCAAATCCTGCTGCCGGACATTCGTCGCAGGCAATATCGATTACTTCGATAACATTGGGATTATCCTTGTCGCCGCCCATTGCTATTTTTACCCTCTCACCCAAAATGGCTCTTTCTTTGTAAACACAGCACCGCATGGTTGAAGTTTTGCCGGGCACAATGGTTTTCGGAATATCGACAAGCTTTTGAAGCAACGTATCATTCCACGCCTCACGTGCAACCTCACGGAGTACTTTATATTTGAGATGCTGAACCTTAGTATCGAATTTTCTGAGTCCCATAGCTTTCTCCTTAGAAATAGCCAACTTTATTTTTCTTTCCCATCTTTTTAAGACATACCGAAATTTCTTCAACCGAATTCATCTTTATATTGAAATTAATCGGTAAAT
>CAZCSZ010000204.1:0-3060 GCA_964501305.1 uncultured Ruminococcus sp. | reverse complement strand
GTCCTGCGGGCACCGATTGTCAGGGATACGTTAAGCTCATAGCGGACGGAAACTATCACGGCGCCGTTGAACTTATAAAAGAAAAGCTCCCACTCCCCGCATCAATCGGCAGAGTATGTCCGCATCCCTGCGAGAAGGCTTGCCGAAGAAAGATGGTCGAAGAGCCTATTTCAATAGCACAACTCAAATTCTTTGCGGCGGATGCCGATCTTGAAAAAGATACGTTTGTGCCCGAACTTTCACCTGAAAGCGGCAAAACGGTATCAGTAATCGGCGGTGGCCCTGCGGGACTTTCGGCGGCATATTATCTAAGACTTAAAGGGCATTCCGTAACGGTTTACGATGCAATGCCGAAAATGGGCGGTATGTTGCGGTACGGTATACCCGCATACAGGCTTCCGAAAAAGGTACTTGACAGAGAAATTTCCGAAATAGAATCTCTCGGCGTGAATATGAAGTGCGGTGTGAAAATCGGACGTGATATTACGCTTGACGAAATACGTTCGAAGAGCGATGCTGTTTTTGTCGCCGTCGGAGCATGGAAAAGCACTTCTTTAAGATGTAAAGGGGAAGAACTCGAAGGTGTAATCGGCGGAATAGATTTTCTGAGGGGCGTTTCTCTCTACAATTCCGGAGATTCGGCAATGCCCGAAATAGGCAAGAGAGTTTGTGTTGTCGGCGGCGGTAATACCGCAATGGATGCTTGCAGAAGCGCCGTAAGACTCAGCGCCGAAAAAGTATATGTCGTATACAGACGTACAAGAGCCGAGATGCCCGCTGAAGATATAGAAATCAGCGAAGCGATTGAAGAGGGTGTTGAATTTAAATTCCTTACCAATCCCGCCGAAATAATAGGCGAGAACGGCAGAGTAAAAACCGTAAAACTTCAGGTTATGGAACTCGGCAAGCCTGATGCAAGCGGAAGGCGTGCGCCCGTTCCCGTTGAAGGAAAGTTTGAATATATCGATGTCGATACCGTTATTTCGGCAATAGGTCAAACTATCAGCGCCGAAGGCTTTGAAGAAATCGAAAAAACGGAAAAAGGTACTATAGCAGCAGATAACAGCACTTTCAGAACTTCCCTTGAAGGCGTATTTGCGGGTGGCGATGCCACAAACAGAGGAGCTTCTATTGCGATTGAAGCAATAGGGGAAGCGAACAAAGCATCCGACGTGATAGATAGCTATTTAAGCGGCGACACGGCACCTTACAGGAAGCCTTTTGTGTCCGAAAGGGTTGTGACACCCGAAATGCTTTCCAACCGAAAAAAAGTCTCCAGAGCCGTCGTAGCCGTAAGACCTGCCGAAGAGCGCAAGCATGATTTCGATGAAATTGTGCTCGGCATGAACGAAGAGACCGCTCGCACCGAGGCATCACGTTGCCTTTCGTGCGGATGCCACGATTATGCCGACTGTAAACTTATCAAATACGCAAACCGTTATTATGTTGAACCCGAAAGACTTGCCGGTACGAAAAATATCGCACCTGTTGAAACGAAACTTGTTTCGATAGAGAGAAATCCTTCAAAATGTATTCTGTGCGGTCTTTGCGTCCGTATATGTGATGAAGTTGCAAAGAAAGGCATTTTAGGCCTTGTGGGAAGAGGATTTTCTACAGTTGTAAAACCTGAATTCGATAATCCTTCGGTTATTTCCAACTGTCTCAGTTGTCACCTTTGTGTTGACGAGTGCCCGACGGGTGCTTTGAAATTATTGAAATAAGAGGTTACAATGGAACTTATTGAAGCAATGGAAAAACGCCACAGCGTGCGTAAGTATACGGATGAACCGCTTGAAGAAAGTGCAGCGAATGAGCTTTGCAAGTTGATTGATGATTCCAACAGGGAAAGCGGATTGAATATTCAGCTTATCCGCAATGAACCTCTTGCATTCGGCGGGCTTATGGCACATTACGGCAACTTTGTCGGAGTTAAGAATTATATTGCCCTTGTCGGCAAAAAAAGCGCCGATTTTGATGAGAAGTGCGGATATTACGGCGAGAAAGCAGTACTGAGGGCACAGCAACTCGGACTTAATACCTGTTGGGTTGCTTTGAACTACAAAAAAGTCAAGAGTGCCGTGAAAATCGGAAAGGGCGAGAAATTGCTTGCTGTTATTTCAATCGGATACGGGCAGCGACAGGGAGTACCGCACAAATCCAAAACCGAAGAACAGGTGAGCAATATTTCAAATGATTCACCGGAATGGTTCAAGCTCGGAGTTAAGGCGGCTTTAACCGCACCGACGGCGGTAAATCAGCAGAAATTCTATATTGAACTTGACGGAGAAAAGGTGCATGCCACAGCGGGCGCAGGCTTTTATTCAAAGCTTGACCTCGGAATTGTAAAGTATCATTTCGAAATAGGAGCCGGGAAGAAAGTGTTCGGCTTCAATTAAGCTTAAAATAAACGTAATCCCTCGGTGCTTTCATTTGGAAAGTACCGAGGGAGTTGCTTTGCATATAGTGATATTATTCGTTTGATAAATATGAATATCGCACTGACCGCAAGTGTCATATATTCCGTAACGACAATAGATATCCATATTCTGTCGATATCCAAAATGCGTTAGAATCAGTATTGCCGCAACTTGAAATACGAGTGTCCTAAAAAAGTGTAATCAAGGCTGACGTCAGGCTGTCATTGAGAACTGTAAAGAATCCCGATGATAAAATCGCATATCCCATAAAGAAGAATGAGAGAGCAAATATTTGAAATATCCCAAAGCCTCAAGTTTCAAACGCCCTGTACCGTACTTGTCGGCAAATCGGCAACCTGAAAGGCAGAGAACAGTGTGAACCGGCATACGATCGCCCGGTAATACAGATTTGCGAAAGACGGTTGAATACCGTCGATCACTATATTAAGCATGGCAAGTTGGGCGCCGATCTTACAGGGGCTATGAAATAACCGGCAAAAGATAAGATGCTCCGGGCAAAAAGCGATGTTGCCTATGCCAAAGGAGCTTATGAAAAAGGAATGGAACAAGATGCGTTGCTGAATGAAGCAATGCGATAAATTGCAATTTGAAATCTAAAAATTTATAGGTGGTTATACCACCT